>NZ_JAEQCI010000102.1:0-31707 GCF_020738565.1 Microcoleus sp. PH2017_12_PCY_D_A
CTAGCCCGTAGAAGTGTCTATCGTAGTAAACACACGCTCCTACTGGGAATGATGTAATTGGGTTCAATGGAACAGGCGGGGGATAAATCGCAGGTGTTGGCGTTGTTGGTGTTGGTGTTGGTGTTGGTGGCAGCTCACATCTTGGGTCTGTCCACGTTTCTGACTCGGTAACACCAACTCCTACAATCCAAGATTCTCGGGTAATCGTGCACCCAGTCTGGGTAGTTTTTTGCTTTGCCACCCCAAAATCCCACTCTAGAGATTCAAATCCAGAGGCGGAGCCGGTACCAACTCCCACGCTTACGGGCCCAACACCAAGCTTGCCACCAATACTATCCGCTCCGATGGAAATGCCGGCCTTGCCTATTCCGGCAATCTCAAATCCAATTCCAGCCCTTCCTCTTTGCGGATCAATTGTCGGCGAAACCATATGATTAGAAATATTCCGTACCGCTAATTGTGGCAGATGCGCCTTCCGCGATCGCCCACAGGGGAAATCCTAGAGTATTTTTAAGCGAGATAATATCGCCCCGGCCGCCATCAAATGCAAGGCGACCGTTTTCATAAGAAAGAGCACCTCCGGCAGAAAGGAAAGCGCAAGCCCCAGCCGCAGCAACACCAGCAGAATTGCTTGCAAATGAAAACCAAATTTTTCCAGTGGAAGTGAGATACAGAAGCGATCGCGAATTTCGTACAGGCAAAACCTGCACGGGAGAGGCAGTGCCCACATTTACAGAAAATCCCTGGGCGCTGCCAAAGGGTTTTACGCCTAAATCCGGCACAAGTGTCGGAATTATCCGATAAGAGCCATGCACCCTTACATAATCATTAGCCCCCAAACCACCGCTAGCTGGAAATCCTGCTGGAGCAATCTGCGCCCCTATTTTTTGATTCGCCCCCCAAAAGCCCGAGGCGTCAGAAAGATAAGGCATCTTAAGTTCTTTGAATCCCTCTTGCCCTACATTTTGTATCCATATTTCCGATCTATTTCGCCATATTCCATCCCCTAGATCGACAGATAATTTAATTGATTTGCAAGGAGCAAGCCGATAATTCTCCTGCATTTTGTTTCTAGTAATTTCGTCGGCTTCATACAATGTTATGTCTGGCACCGGAGCTCGCCTAATACTAGGCAGATTATAAATCGCCTGCATAAATCTAATCTCGGAGGCTCGCCCCGCAATCGTCCAGCCAACAGGCGGCGTATAAGCAGCCCAAATTGCAGCCCAATCAATTATCGGCTTGATCGTGGTATCAATTTGGGCAAAATTAGCCTGGAAAATTCCAGTAATTTCCGGTCGGGATTCCTGGAACATTATATTAAATTACCCATTGGAGATGCCGCCAAAATCGTAGGAAATCCACCACTATTCACAAACATCAGAGGGAGTTCCAAGTTGGCATTCCCCACTGCATTTAAGGTGCTGTTCACGCCCGCTCCTTCCATGTTCCAACTAGCCACTAAATTTAATCCTAATGGGTTTTTTGCTGGCTGAATCTGAAGGTTATGAAGAAGTAAAATACCATCCCACAGATGCTGGCACCAACTGGCATTAGCAAGGGCAAAGGTTGGCGCCCCGCCGCTGCCAGGAAGAAATCCCGATCCAGTTAGATAGTCGTTCAGAGTAACATCCGATCGCCCTGCGTAGGGAAGCCTCACGGTAGCAATGGGCAACCCGGATACCACTATTACCATTCGCCCAGCGTTGGCTGTCGGATAAGTCTCGTACACAAATTCGGGTTCCATTGTCGCGGTCACGTAGGCGACCTGGTTGGGATTTTTTATTATATCCTTCTCTGCGCCTATGCCAAATGTCCAGGCTAGCTGGAAGATCATCCCCTCTAGAGTAGTAGCGGTCACTGTCCCGGGCGTTGTCGGGAGCGCGATATTAGTCATATGTATCGCATAAATATTGTATACTAGACTTACTATCTATCATATACAAGAAATGCCTTTTAGCAATCTAAATCCCCCGACTCAATCAAGCATCAACGTTGCTGAAGATATTCGTAACGCCAAAGTCTGTGCCACGGTAGCCGTACCCGCCACCTTTACAGCTCCCTTGATAGCCGCCAATGCCAATCGAGCTACATATTCTATATATAATTTAGGCCCGAACCCAATCTTGATGAGGGAAGGCGCGACGGTTTCCGCAGCCCTCCATGAAGCAGCCATCCCCCCCGGATTTTACTGGTATCCCGATCCAGGCGAGCCACGATACCTGGGAGCCATCAGCCTTATGGGCAGTGGTGGTGCATCTAACTGTCAGGTTTGCGAAGCGACATTAGTATAATGCCATTAATAAATTTACAGCCTTCTGGGGCCCTGCGCCCAGAATTAGCGACGGACGCGGAAGTAGCCCAGGCGATCGCGGCGCACAAAGCAAAAGTGGATGAAATGATTTCTCAATCCCTGATCCGAACTCTTTCAGTTATGTCCCGCACAGGGGGCAACACCGGAGCTACGATCGACGCTAACACTACTACAGATCGATGCCCTGTACAACACCTTACTGGTGGGAAAATACATGAATCAATTTTTTGCTCTGCCCGATCGATCCAAAATTTACTACCGCTCCCAAAATAATGGAATTTGGGTTACTTGGGCTGCGCTTGTTTGATCGCATCTACTTTTTGCCCGACCATTGCTCAATCATTTCCACTATCTGAGCCGTGGAATCTCCAGCCTGGACTTTAGCGCGATCTTCGATCGCCCTTGACTGAGAAGAAGCTGATCGCACATTACCGCCGGGAATGTAAACGTGCCGCACTCTGCCGCCCGCCCTCCTTGTACGAAAACCGGAAATATGGGATTCTAATACTACTGACTTGAAATCGAGTGTGGCAGTGATGTCACCGTGGGTTCAAATCCCACCCTCTCCGTTTTTGAGAACTAGCAAAAAAAACACCCCCGCAGGGGTGCTGTTGCTTACTAGGTAATGTTTATAGCCAACTGACTAAACTCAAGCGGTTTCCTCATCCGCCGGGTCGCCGTAGGGGTCTTCGCTAGCGGGAGTCAGGTTGCCGAACATTCCGGCATCCGCGTAGGAGTCCGCGGGGTCGCCGTAGGGGTCTTCGCTGGCGGGGGTCAGGTTGCCGAATTGTCCGGCATCCGCGTAGGAGTCGGCGGGGTCGCCGTAGGGGTCTTCGCTGGCCGGGGTCAGGTTGCCGAATTGTCCGTAGTCGGTATTCGCGTAGTCGGCGGGGTCGCCGTAGGGGTCTTCGCTGGCGGGACGGACGTTGTTGCCATACTCTCCGTAGCCGGCGGGGTCGCCGTAGGGGTCTTCGCTGGCCGGGCGGGCGTTGCCGAATCGTCCGGGACTTGAGGGATCTTCGTAATTCGCGTCAGGATCGACTTGCTCGCTGTCTGGCCCGACGATCGCATCTTTTAACTTCCGAAAAAATCCGTCTACCATGATAAAGTTCCTCTTTTTTATGTGGTGAAAAACTGCTGTTTTAGATTGGGAATACCAGAGTTCGCGGGAAAATCGCGGAACCTGCAATCTAAAATCTCAAATGCTTAGGCTACTGTGCCGGAACAGGACTTGTAGCTTCCGGCAAGCCTTTCAAGTCTCGACCGGTAGTTTGGTTGTTGTACCCCTGGAATTCGCGGTAACGCGCTGCCTCAGATTCCGGCACTTTAACTTTAATTCCTTCAGGCGGCGGCGTTACCCAGACCGCGCGATTCTGGGCATCGCGGTAGTAAACGCGACCGTTTTTGGAAAGGTAATGTTTTCCCTGCGGCCCCTTTTCTTGTTTATTTTTGTGCTGATTGTAGATGTAGTAAAGGGCGGCTGCTCCTGCTAAAGTAATCCCTACTTTTTGAGCATTGCTCAGTCCTTTTTTTGCTTGGGGCGAAGGAGTGGGGCCGCGATTAGTTTGCACTCCTCCAGCGCGAGTGTTGTCAACGGTCGGCGGGGGAGCTGAACTTTGCTGGCTAGAACCGCAAGCACTCATAAACGGAAAGGTCAGCAGCGTTGTCAGCAGCAGAGCCATGAAGCGCGATCTTCTGGTTTCGGGTTTGATTGTGTTCATTGCCGCTCCGAATTGTCGGGATTACAGGTAGGGTGTGTTCTGGCGAGGTTGAGGAACCTGGGCTGCTGCCAACCGTTTTGTAAGTACATTAATTTCTCAAAGCAATTCTGACAAAAGTTGTTGCTGAGAACTTAACAACAGCACAGGTACGGCATTGCGTTTCTCTTTCATCATCCTCAAATTTTTCTAAGATTTGCTCATGCTAGGGATATAAATAAGGTTTCTTTTTTTTCAGCCCGCAGGTATATGCAAAGGCGTCGCCTGAGGTTAAAAAAAAGTTTGTTTGTTGGTGGGCTGCCGAAAGCGAAGTGAAGCAGGCGGACGGGGCGAGTCGGAAACCCAAAGCAGCACTGGCGAGGGAAAGGAGGCGGGATTTAATTGCGCCGGAGTGCTTGTCCCAGATGCGGGCAATTTTGTTGTGGAAATTCTGGAGATGTCGATCGCACTGCTGTATTAATAATTAACCGAGATAGAAAGCCGCCGAAGCTTTTGAGAATTTTTATGAAAATCCCAAATATAATTACTGCTGGATTGTCGATCGCCCTTTTATTAGCTGCAACCAAATACATACCTGATTTAAACAAGCAAAACCAAGTCAAGCAATTGCTGGAGACCAAACAGTGTCCCGAATGCAATCTCAGCAATGTCAACTTGAAGGGAATGGACTTGCAAGGATTTAACTTGCAGGGAGCCAACCTAGAAGGTGCTAACTTATCAGGAGCAAAATTGGCGAATGCCAACTTAAAAAATGCTAACTTGAATAAAGCCAACCTGACAGGTTCTGATTTGGGATGTAGCGGCATAACTTTCAATCTTGATACTAACGGTCAAGCAGCAAATATGGATTTTAAGGTAAGTGCAGTTCCCGAAAAAAATAACCCAGAAAATGGAATAGTTGGTTTTAACATGAAATCAACAGATAGAGGAGCCACAATGCGTTTCAATCTTCCGGGATGCGCGGATTTCGAGAATGCTACAATGCAGGAAACTAAAATGCCAGATGGCAAAATTAACCATTAGTTCCCGCAAATATAGCGGTCAGTTTGTAGTGAGGACTTTAGTCCTCTCTCTGGGTTAAAGAAGGACTAAAGTCCTCACTACTAACCTAAATTTTTAATTGTTCACCAGAGCGGGTTGAAGAAGGACTAAAGTCCTGACTACTAACCTAAAAATTCAATTATTAACCTTTGTTGAGTTCAAACAAAAAACCGCCGCCTGTTATTCAGGCGGCGGTTTGGTTCAAGCAACTAATTACCAGCTAAAATTAGTGAGCAGAACCGTTACCGTGATACTTGTCAGTATCGTAGAAGCCGTTTTTTGTACCGAAGAACAAACAGCACAGGGTGAAAACTGCTGTCAAGACTGCTAAAACTAACTTAACGTCCATAATTTACTGTCTCCTGTTGAATGAGTGCAAATACTCAGATTGTAGAATCTTTTTGGCTGGCGCGGCCATCTACAAGCGTAGCGCCTGATTTGTTGGGGTGTACTCTGGTGCGCCAGTTTCCTGACGGCGAGACGATTCGGGGAATGATTGTGGAAACAGAAGCTTACGCCCCGGGAGATCCTGCTTGTCACGCTTACCGACAGCAGACTCCTCGCAATCAGGCGATGTTCGGGCGTGCGGGCATCGGCTACGTTTACTTGATTTACGGGATGTATCACTGTTTTAACGTGGTGACGGATGCGGAGGGAGTGGGTAGCGCTGTGCTGGTGCGAGCTTTGCAGCTAGATGCGCCTCCCGTCAAGTTTGCTGCAATTCCCGAAAAAAAGCAGTTGCGCCTCGCCGCCGGGCCCGGGAAGCTGTGTAAGGTGCTTGAGATCGATCGAACTTTTAGCGGTTTACCCTTGGATGGAGGCCAAGCGCTGCGGTTGGAAAACCGGAGCGAAGACTTTCAGCAAGCCGTGGAGGAGGGTACAATAAATTTTGTGCAAACTACGCGGATCGGGATTACTAAAGGGATTGATTTGCCTTGGCGGTGGTATTTGGGGAACTGTGCGGCCGTGTCGCAACTCTAGTAATGTCAAAGGTGTCAGTGTAAATTTGGTAGCTTAAACTTAGTGAAATTATGGCTTACTCTTCTGAAAACCCGATCGTACAACTGAAAAAATGCCTGACACTCGCTCAGGATGTTGGGAGTCACGCCGAAGCTAACCGAGCTTTCGAGCAATTGTGCGGGATTATAGATGCTGAAAATCCGATGGCGGCACAACTTTTGGAGATGTTGTGGGAAGACGCAATCATGGCCAGACGTTCTGCTTTATTTTGGCAGCAGATGAGTGAGGTTGAGAAAGATATGGCTAATAGAATGATGGAAAACATGACGCAGATGCGGCAAAATTATTTGCGATTGATGCAGGAAATGTAGGATTTGGGGAATGGAGAATGGGGAATGGAGAAATCGAGACTCAACTCTGACGGGGTAACAACCCCGTTAGCTTGAGCATCTTTTCCCCGGTTTTTTCTAGCTGAGCGAGGAATCAAGGGGTAAAAATAGGTTGTTTTCGATGTGCGATCGGATTTCTACGGAGACATTGCTAATAGCTAGACATTCCCAAAGTAGTTTATTAGCTTCATAATACTGCTTGAGTAGTTTTATTTGCTCCTTGTTAAACTGCCAATCATGACCAATATTACGATACTTTATCATCATATTTCTTAATTGCTTAATCCAAATGAAGCGGTGAGATTTCCATCTTTGCTGGCGGCGATCAAAATCAGCTTCTGGCTCAAGAATACAGTCTTTAAGTTCTTGCAATTTACACTGTAATTCTGGGTTTATGGTACTATGAATAAGATGGTTGAGGTGATTAACTAAGTCAAGGTCTAAGGGTATGTTGAAGAAGGAGTAAGCACCAGAAGAAATAGAGTTATAGAAATTCTCAAAGCGTAAAGCGTCGTAGAAGTTCAAGTCGAGGTGGTCATTAATATTGGGGTCGAGATTGTCGTTAATAGCGGGGTCGATAGCGTAAGCTAGTGTATTCTCATCTACGGTATAAACGGAATTGCGACCGTCGAGTTCTAAAGCCAGGTCAAAGTAAAGAGATCGAATACTTGCTAATTTATACCGAAGATTTTCAACTTCTTTAACCTGAGTAGATTTGTCATCTAACCATTGAAGAAAATCCTGAAATATCTGATTTTTTAGTAAGCTATCAATCGATTGTTTGATCGACCGTAACAGATCGTCGGCAGGCATCAACATCTCAGCCACTAGCAAAAACACTTCTCGCCAGCGTGGTTCAGTAATATGAATGATAAGTTGGCTTAAAGGCTGTTTAGAATTTACGAATTCTTCGGCAGTCAAATACTCTTGAAAAGTTTGATGGGAAAAAGCATATTGTCTCCATCCCTTTTTTATAATAAGACCAGATAAAACTTCAGTATTGGATAAAGTTTGAGGAAAATTCGCAATAATTGGCGAAATTTCCGCTTCTTCAAAAGAAGACTTGCCAGTCTCAAAGGTTATAGCTGCTATACGTCTTAAGACAGTTTTTAATTCAAGTACATCTATGTGTAAACGCTCATTAAATTGATTCCAATTTTTCAGCAATAAATCTATTGCTTCTCTGTAAAGGTCAACTCTTTTAGACGGCAAATCTCCTCTTTCTTGGAAAATCAGACAAATCAGATGGAGTAACAGAGGCGTATCGGTCAGTTCTAGGATTCGCTGATTTTCTGGCCGATCAAGCTTTTTAATTAAGTCATTTGCTTTGACCGATCGTTGTTGTGCAATCACTACAACTTCATCAAACCATTTTTCAATAAAATAGTCTCTCTGAGTTCTGTCAAAATCGGCTATTTTAACAAAAATAAACCGAGCAAAGTTTTTAGATTGATATGCTTTAAACTCTTTTCGGCAACTTATTATAAAGCGATTTCGCGTATATGGATCACCAATTAAGTTGTTAACATAACTAATTTTTTCTTCTAGAACTTCATCTAAACCATCAAGCAAAAATAACATTCTGCCGTGACTCAGTAAACTTTCAAGTTCTTGTTTAAAAACATTACTACGACAATATTTTTTGTAAATGTATCCTAATATATCAATTTCCTCAGTATGCTTGACATTTTCAACCAAAGTTTTCAGACTGATAAAAACGGGTACTAACTTGGGTTTAAACTCTATTTCATCACAATGAAGCGCAATGTACTGTAGTAATGTAGTTTTACCTGCTCCCGGTTTACCCAACATAATTAACTGGGGATTTCTTAACACTACCTTTTCCCATGATTCCCGTTCCTGACTGAACCCACTCGAATCATAATCTTGGGATTCATTAACCTCGGTCTGAACGTACATACTGCTGAGATTACTCGACCCCATAGGTCTATTAATGAGCGGGTTGAATGTGCATAAGTTTGCACACTCGCCTTGGATCGTTTCGTTGAAATGCGATCGCACCTTCTGCACCAGGGCCTCTATATCCTCTGAAGGAGAAGAGGCGATCGCCTTCTCACCATCAACTGCATCAAATACTTGTATTTTGTATCCAGTTTGTTCCAACCATTCAGGAATATCCCGCCAATTTTTTAGCGTATTGAGTGGTCGTTTGGTCAGTTGTTTGACATACGGGTATATTGTGCTACATAGGTCAGATTCCACTCCTCTAGCACTTTTATGTAGCTTTTCAGCCATTTCAGCAGGACTATAACCACAAAGTAATCCACGCAGATGTTTTTTTTCTGTCTCTGTGAGTCCCCGTCTCTTGTGAGGCGCAAACTCTCGCTTGGCAACGGCTAAGTCTTTGTATAACTTTTGCAGATCCCAATTAGTTCCGGCTTCGGCAAATAACTCTTCGGATGAATTTGGAGTGCGTACCATCATTACCACACGATCGAGTCCCTAACAGATAATCCTAACAAACTTCCTAACCTTTGTTTGGAACCGACTCGCTATGGGAGTGTAAAGCTATAGATGTAGTGATTCAAAAGTCTAAAAGATATGACCAAACAGCAATCCAACCATCAACAACTATCTCTTTGCATAGACAAGCCTATCTCTACCTTGATCAAAGACCTCAAGGTGTCTCGCCATCCAGTCGTTATTGATGCTACCAACAAACTTGAAGAAGCCCTAGGCCTCTTGCAATATATCCAGGATGCTGGAGTAGTCAAATCGACGAAAACAAAAACAGCTATCTACGAACTCCTGACCAAGGTTTAACGACACTCGCGTCATATAGTGGGGTCTGCATCTTGCTAGCCCCACTCTATACAGGACTTATGCAGGCACACTACATATAGTGTTCCTGCATAAATACGAACGCTAATAATTGATCCAAGCTATTTGCCCGATCGCAATTATCAACTTTGCCTACTTCATTAAAGCAGCGCCGCGGTTGTAAAGTTCCCGGGCGTAATCAGTCCAAGTTCCCTGTCCCCAATAGCGGAAACAGCTTGTTTGTACCAGCAAGTTGTAAAGCAAAGCTTGCTGGTATTCAAACTGCTTGGTAACAGCAGCATCTTGCTGCACCAGCGGATCGTATTTTTGGTGAAATGCTGCGCTGAGTTGATTCATCGGTTCTAAAACGTTTTCGTAGCCTTTCACCCAACTTAAATCGTTAGTCCAAGATGCACCATCCATGTGAAAATTGTGGTCTGTTTGCTTGAGTTGGGCGATCGCACTTTCCACATTTTCCGGCGTCGCACTATCCGGATCGACTTGCTGCCAAATCTTGTGCTGGTTAATCCCCTGACAAACAGGATAATCATCAGGATTGACGCCCGCCGCCTCAATCATCTCCAAATATTCAGTCCCGTTTAAACCGACAACACCGGATTTTCCGCCACCTTGTTCGCGGTTTTCATGCCAAGCTTTAACAAAAGCGCTGGGAAATTCATTCATCATCACGCCGCCATTTTCGCCATCAGCAATTTGAGTCACCAAAGAAGGAACTGTGACGTTGCCAATTTGCTGTTTGTTGCGGACTTTCGCTTCGTAATAAGGCTGCATTTGACCGACCAACTTTGTATCGGAACCTTGGGTTTTAATCAAAGCCGTGATGCTGATTGTTTCACCGCGAGAATTGCGGGCTTGCAAACGGTTGGGAATGTATTTTTGGTCTTGGGACAATCCCGAACCGTCGATATTTTCTACAGAATGTTCCTGCACCATCAGCCAGCGGTAGCCGCATTCTTTCAAAGCTTTGATGTATTCGTACAGTGTATCGGGGTGATTGGGGAAGTGCATTTCTGGAGGCGAAAAACCTTTAACGCGCTTCAGGGCATCTATGCCAAAAATGGATGCAAAATGATGTTGCCATGCTTGAATTTGGAGTTTAATGTCGGGGATTGGAGTTGAGGGAATGACGGCGTGACTCCACATTGTCCCCAGCCATTCTACGTGGGGTTGGTATTCAGGTTCGCAGGTAATTCGTTTGAGATTGTTGAAGATATCATCGCGTCCCATTTGGCGCAATCCCCACAATAAATTGCCCGAATAGTCGAGCATAATTCGCGGGTTGCAGCCTTCGGCAATCAGTTGGGGAATGAATTCGCCCATGCGGGAATAGCACCAAGCAAAGACTCCGGCATTGTGGTTGTCTCCTTGGTTTGAATGTTCAAACATATGCTGGAGATTGCAGATTAGTTCGCCGTTTGCACCTGCTGGAATTGTGGGTTGGTGCATATGCAGGGCGCAGGCAAATCCGCCTTGAATGTTTTCGAGGCGCAGATTTGTCTTAGGTAAAAAGACTGGTTCGTTGCTGTTGGCTGCGGCACTGATTTCTGCTTCGGAACCGCAAATGTTGGGCAATCCGGAGCGAAGTTCTTCTAAAACGGGTGGATTGGGGGATGGTGCGATCGCAGACATAAGTTTTTCTCAAGAATTGTGGAGGAACGCGGTCTGCTATTTGGTAAGATAGCTATATGCTTTTAGGGTAGCAGAAAAGGTAGCAGATTTAAGTAAGTATCGAAAAGTTAGGAATAATCTTTGAGTTAGTTATGCGCTCGATATTCGGAAAAAGACGAGACAAATGGCGATTTGCCTCAAAAAATTGAGTTGACAAAAGCGATCGAATGAGTTAGGTTTTTCGGAATTTGCCATTTAGTTGCAGATATTTCGACTTGGGCTCACAATGATTGATTAGAAAAACCGCAGATTAAGGCAGATAAACACAGATGCAACGCAGATAAAAGTGTGCCCTGATTATTGTCAGGTTGCCGTGCGATCGCGCTGAGACTTTGTACCTCTACCTCGCAGATATTTTATGAATGCAAAAAAACTGCTCCTACAGCAGGCGGCGATTAATTTGCTGGTGGCTGCAACCATTGTTCAGCCTGGATTGGACGCTATGCTAGCTGATTCATCGGGGGAAGCGCTTTTGCAGCCGCAGGTACTCGCATAGGAGCCGCCTGCGCGGGGTGCACCGGGCGATCGCGGAGATGCAGGCAGCCGCGACGATATTCACCACTTTTTAGCTTTAATTCCGGCTCTAAATTTAGGATGGACTGCGATCGCACATCCGACTTTTTGGCTGTACTTGCCGACTTTATTTCCCGATGACATTTCCTTTAAGTTTGTGCTGCGGGAGGAAGAAAAGCAAGAAGTAGTTTTCCGAACATTTTTTCAGCTTGCAAAAACAGCGGGACTTGCGACTTTTTGCTTGCCACCAAATGCACCTCCTCTGGAAGTTGGCAAAAAATATCGCTGGGATTTTTTGTGCGGGAATATCTCCCGCTACGGGTGTGTTGAGCGAGTAAAAATGGCACCAGAAATCTTAGTTGAGCTAGAAACTGCATCGCTGAGGCATCGCGTTTTACTGTTGGCTAAATACGGTTTGTGGTACGACACTATTACTGAATTAGTTGCGCTGCGGGACAAACTTTTGAGTCAATTACAGGATGATTTGCGGTATGAAGCGCTAGCCGAGCTGACTGGATTTGAGAAAATATCTTCTCTGGCAACTTTGGAGGCGGATTGGAATGCTTTATTGCAGCATCCGTTTGTGCTTTTGAATGGGATTGTTTTAGAGCCGTTTGTTTGAGGTAGGGATGAATATTAAAATAGGACTTATGCAATCCCAGGAGTAGGGGCTTTTAAGGGTCATTGGTGTTAATAAACACGTTGCCCCCGCAGCGCAGTCCGGCAGGGGTTTAAACCCCTGCCTCATAGCAAAAGTCGGTTGAAACCGACTGTTAATACTGTTGATTATGAGTGAAGTCATGCTCAATATTAGTCCTCTTTTAGAGGACTTTCGCTGTGAGACAGTCCGGCAGGGGTTTAAACCCCTGCCTCATAGCAAAAGTCGGTTGAAACCGACTGTTAATAATGTGCTCAATATTAGTCCTCTTTTAGAGGACTTTCACTATGAGACGGGGGTTTTCAACCCCTGTCGGATTCTGGTAACAAACGACAGAATTTAAGAACGATCGAGAAAACAGCATTAACCAATAATTAACTGTCAACTGTCAACTGTCAATTGTCAACTGTCAACTGATGAAATATCCAATATTAAGCGCCTACAATACTTTCAATACAGCACCGATCGCCCTTTGGTCATTTGATGCAGCAGGAAACTTGGCGAGCGATCGCCCGGATCTCCCTCCAGCACTGCTAATTGACAGCGTTTGCCGTGCTGTTGAGCGATCGCAAAACGGGCCGCAAGAAAGCCTGCTGCTGACTGGAGGTTACGTTACTTTCCCAGTCACTCCTTTGCTGGATGTCGGCACCGAAGACTTTTCTGTTTGTGCGTGGATTCGCACGGGTGATTTGGGTATTGTCAAGATTATCGATAAACGGATTCAAAATTCTGGCCCTTTACGGGGCTGGAGTTTCTTTCTTTATCAGGGCAAAATTAACCTGCAAATAGCCGATGGAAAAAGTTGGGTAAACTGTGGTGACGACTATCATGAAAAAATTGATATTTTCCCTGTTATTAGCGACAACCAATGGCATCACGTTGCGGTTGCTGTCGATCGCGATCGATTGGATGGAGGGCGCTGGTATGTCGATGGCAAGGAAGTAGGTTGGCGGTTTAACCCAACAGGGCAACAGGGTTCTCTCATCAATAGTATACCCCTGACTGTTGGCAGGCGATCGGAGATTTTGGTGGCATTTATCGAGGTAATATTGGAGATATTCGGCTCTACAAACAGGCGCTGTCGGCGGCAGATGTGTTGTCGATTTACCGCTCGATTCAGTCTCCTATTAATAATATTTTTTTTGTTAACATTCTGAAGAGACCAGAAATACCGCGCCCCGAGCAAGATTCGTTCTCGGAAAGTGATAATATTTCCGTGGAAAGATACTCGCAGGCGATGGAATACTATCAGGAGTCGCTCAATATTCATAGAAACAACGGCAACGGCTACGGAGAAGCAAATTCTCTGAACAATCTAGGCAATATTTACCACAAGCTGGGTGAATACTCCCAAGCAATTGACTCTCACCAGCAAGCGCTAAATATTCAGCGAGATATCGGCAATCGCGCTGGAGAAGCTGAGTCTCTAAATGCTTTCGGCAGTATTTACGATGCCCTAGGGGAATACTTGCAAGCAATTGATTGCCACCAGCAGTGCCTAAATATTTACCGAGAAATCGACAATCGCGGTGGAGTAGCGACTTCCTGGCGCGATTTGGGGAGTGCATATCATTCTCTGGGGGAATACCAGCAGGCGATCGAATGCCAACAGCAGGCCCTGGATATGGCGCGAAAAATGCACTTTCAGCATAGAGAATTGAACTGCTTAAACGCTTTGGGCCGTACCTACGTTTCCCTGGGGGAAAATCAATTGGCGATCGAATACTGTGAGAAGTCCCTGAATCTGGCACCGCAAATTGACAACCGTTATGGGGAAGCTAATTCTTTGGTGATTCTGGGTAATGCTTGCAGTAATTTGGGGCATTAGTTGCGGGCGATCGCACATTACAAACAATCCTTAGATATTCAGCAGGAAATTGGCGATCGCTCTGGGGAAGCAACTTCCTGCCGAAATTTGGGCAATGCTTACCGCTGTTTGGGGCAGTACCAGCGGGCGATCGAATACAGCCGCAAGAGTTTGGAGATGGCGCGGGCGATCGGCGAAAAAGCATCAGAAGCGGCAACTCTCAACAATTTAGGACTTGCTTTATTTGACTTTGGCAAGTTTGCAGAAGCTGAAACAGTCCTGGGCGATGCAATTCTAATTTGGGAATCGCTGCGGGGAAAATTGAGCGATCGCGATAACTTTAAAGTATCTATTTTTGAAACCCAAGCCGCAACTTACCGCCACTTGGAAAAAACCCTGATCGTCCAGAACAAAACCAAACAGGCACTGGAAATTGCCGAGAGAGGGCGGGCGCGGGCGTTTGTAGAATTACTGGGTGCTCGGTTATCTGCAAATTCCGATGCAATACCCGATATTGAGCCGCCGAATATCGATCGCATTCAAGAAATTGCCCGAGCACAAAATGCAACTTTTGTGGAATATTCGATTTCTTTTTTAGAAGAACTGTTTATTTGGGTAATTCAGCCCACGGGTGAAATAGCCTTCCGCCAAGTTGATCTCAACTACGAACATACTTCGCTCAAAGAGCTAGTTGCCGATTCTCGCGAGGCGATCGGCATCAGGAATCGCGATTTCAATCCCACTCTAAAAATTTACCCGGGCGATTTAGTCAAACTCCACGATGATGCGCCGAATTGGGAACCTTGGCAAGTAATATCTGTTGATAAAACTCACAACATTCTCTCGCTCTGCCAATCCTCTTGGCCCGCAGGGTTGACTATTAAGAGGCCTGCAATTGATGTAGCAGCAAAAGTGGAATCGAGCCTCACCAATCACCCTCGCTTGCAAAAACTCCATCAACTGCTAATCGAACCGATCGCTGATTTGTTGCCGAGAGATCCAGCCGCTAAAATTATCTTTATTCCTCAAGGCGAACTGTTTTTAGTTCCCTTTCCGGCGCTGCAAGATGCTGCTGGGAAATACTTAATTGAAAAACATACTATTTTGACTGCTCCTGCGATTCAAATTTTGGAATTAACTCGTCAAAAACGGCAAGATATTTCTGATTTAGGTGGGGATATTTTAGTAGTAGGAAATCCGACGATGCCTGAAGTTGTTCTGATACCGGGAAAACCCGCGCAGCAGTTGTCTGCTTTGCCGCATTCAGAAACCGAAGCCAACGCGATCGCCCAATTGTTCAAAACCCAAGCCCTGACGGGGAATTCGGCTACCAAAGCCGCCGTGCTCCAGCGGTTGTCAGACGCCCGCATTGTCCATTTTGCCACCCACGGATTGCTCGATCGCACTCGCGGACTCGGCAGTGCGATCGCCTTTGCACCCGATCGCACCGATAGCGGTTTGCTGACGGCTGAGGAAATTTTGCACCTGCACCTCCAGGCGGATCTCGTAGTTTTGAGTGCTTGCAATACCGGCATGGGGCGGATTACCGGCGACGGCGTAATCGGCTTGTCTCGCGCTTTAATTTCGGCTGGTACATCCAGTGCGATCGTGTCTTTGTGGGCGGTGCCGGATGCTCCTACAGCCGATTTGATGGTGAAATTTTATCAAAACCTCGATCGAACGGGCAACAAAGCTCAAGCCCTGCGTCGCGCCATGCTGGAGACAATGCAGCAGCATCCAAATCCCAGAGATTGGGCAGCTTTCACGCTCATCGGCGAAGCCTAATCGGGAGTTTCGGTTAAATTTTGTAAAGAATTGCCAAAATCCCGCGAAAAAATTAGTTTTTTGGCTGAAATCTCCACAGAAGTGCGATCGCCCCTGGATAAATCATGTGTCGATTTAATTTATTGACAAAAATACCTCAGCGATCGATCCCCCCTAGCCCCCCTTAAAAAGCAGGGTGGATTAATTGTCAGGGGGGAATGTATGATATTCGAGGTAATCAAGTCTGCCCTGTCCGGGTAGACTATCGCTGCTGAAATGAATTAACCATGAATTTAATTGAAGCAATTAAATCTGTTCCAGATCATAGACATGCGAGAGGTATTAGACATGAACTTTGGCTAATATTAACGATAATTTTGTTGGGTAGTTGCACGGGATATTGGGGGTATAAACCCTTAGTTGAATTTACCAAAAATCATCGAGATATCCTCATAAAAACATTCAACCTCCCCAAAGATATTCGGTTTCCATCAGATTCAACGTTTAGGAATATAATTCAATCATTGGATTTTGAGATGTTAGCCGTTCTTTTTAATGTATGGTCTCAGCAAGAATTGTCAATAGACAAAGGAGAATTGATGGCAATAGATGTAAAAAGCCTAAAAAGCACCTCCGTAGGTGGTGGCAGATCTTACCAAAACTTTGTGTCAATAGTTTCCGTTTATAGTCATCATCATGGATGGGTTGTTCGACATCAAGTTATGGAAAACAAACAGAAAAGTGAACTCGAAGTCGTAGAGGAGCTAGTTCAAGAACTTTCCGGTAAAAAAGTAGTAATTACCCTCGATGCACTGCACTGTCAAAAAAAAACTTGCCTTAATTATTAAGAGTGGTAATGACTATATAGTTACGCTCAAAAAGAATCAATTAAATCTGTTTAAATCTGCCAAGAAATTAGTCAGTTCTACTCTTTGCATCTGACGAAAATGAAGTTTCTGAATGTGTACATGGACGAACCACAACTCGCCAGACCAAAATTTATCCAATTCCACCTGAATTATTGCCACTTTGGGGGGGTGCCAAACATATAATTGTGGTCAGGAGATATGGGACTCGATGGGAGGGGAAAAAAAGTCGTCGCCATCTGATTAATTTCGATGAAGTACACTATTATTTAAGTAGTCTGGATTGGTCAGCCAGTGAATTTGCTGATGCTATTCCTGGTCACTGGTTGATTGAAAACAGGCTGCATTGGGTTAAAGATGTGACGTTAAACGAGGATAACAATATTCGTTGTGGTGGCAATGCACCTGTTAATTGGGCAATGATTAGACAATTCTTGGTTTCATTGGCTCGCATAAAATGTACTCATACTTTTCCCGAAGCTTTAAGATTAATGGCTAATCAAGTTGAAGATTTGAGTGAGTTACTTTTTGATTTATCTAGTTCAGATAAACCTGTTAAATGCCTCGCATGATGTCAGTCAATAGCCTTCATAGCCTTGATTTAACCTCTCGACAATTAATCCACCCTGCGACCTAAGGGGGATTTAGGGGGATCTGAAATCGGCGGTTGTCTGCAAGCAGTAGCGCTCAAAGCAATTTCGGCCATCGGGTAGCGATCGAAAATATCCCAACAGTACCAAGGCAGACGCCGCAAAACGAGATCGTCTGTTTTGATTAAAAATCGAATTATGTCTGACGGACTTAATTGTACGAGTAATGTTTCTTTGAGTTCGCGAAACTGTTCGGAGTTGAGCCAGCTATTAATTTGCAGGCTTAATTGTTCCGCCAACTCGCGGCACTTGGACAACTGTGCTGCACGAGATTCGGTAATGGTAATTGCGATCGGCTTAATGCGGAAATCTCCCAAACTGCGGTAGACTGACTGCCAGCGATCGTAGTTGTCAGCTATTTCTGGTTTCGGAGGCCCAAAAGCATGAATTTCTACTGCGGCCCGTTTTCCTTCCGGGCCGATTTCCAGAGCAGCTCGCACGCCTTTTGTCAAGTTACCATCTAGCTTTAAGACAACTAATTTCTGCATGGTTTACAACTGATAACAAGCGAGCCGATTTAAGCGGCAAAATTCTCTGTAATATAGAGTTCTTTCAGTTTTACCACAACGCTGAAACATTCTCCGCGATCGGCAGCAAATTCCAGCGTCATGCAGCCGTTGTCTTTTTTGACAGCACAAGCTTCCATGACAGTCATTCCTCCGCCGTCGATGAGTTTCAGAGTCAGATTGAGCGACAAGCTGTCTGCTCGGGCGATCGGATGCACCTGTACTTTAATATTAATATCAGTATCAGTTGTCGGTGCGATCGCCACCAGCAAAGCTACAGATTCGGCGGGTACTCCTACACCCCTATCTAAATTAGGTTTTCCCCGAAAAGAGTAGAGGGTTGTTGGTGCTAATTCCGAGATATCTGGTGTCAGATGGATCGTCTTAGCCCGCACCACTGCACTACCGTAACGAAAAGCTAAACTAGGTTCTGGCGGCGCTAAAACTTCTGCTACAGACTGCCAACCCGCCTCGAAAATATTGTGCAGCCACTGGCGAAGTTGTACTGGTTTTTGGCTGCGTTCTAGACCATCCAAATGTACGAGCAATTTTTCAATACTTTGCAATCTTTCAATAGCCAACTCGCCAGTAATTGCAGTTTTCATAAATCCGACTAAAGTAGCTTCTTGCCGCTTTATATCGATTTCAACTGCTACTAAACCAATGCGATCGTCCGGTATTTCCAGCGGAATGTCACAAAACTTGCCAGACTTCACAGGGCGGCATTCCAAATTGCCCAATTGAGTTAATTTCAAATCTGCTGCATCGGTATAAAGGCGCATGGCAGGGTTCCAACTGTCGCTGGCATTCAAGTCTGTGGGAATATCCATCATTTCCATGTAATCTTTCACTGCACATACAGCTAAAGTGTTGAAATAAACTTGGTCTCTTTTTTCTGCTGTGCTCAATCCTTTAATATTTGAAAATTTCTCTGCCAGCCGCAGCGCTGCGGTGGTAATCGGCAGTGGAATAGATGATTGCCTGATATTGTTAAGGTTGCCATTCATCACGGTTTTTCCTGTTTTAAAGATGTTTTTAGGAGGGGTAGGCATCCTGCCTGCCCTTGACAGACTTTTCTAGACTGGACGCACCCCTATCGAAGAAACCGGGTTTTTTACCTAATCTCTGGATCCAGCGAATAATTTTCGTAAAAAAACCCGGTTTCTGGCCATCCGTGCGTAATTCATACTAGATACCTCTATTCTAGATATCCTTGCTTTTTGGCAAAATTTCGCAAGCGCGGCAGACATTCTCTTTTATAAAAGTTGGGTGCGGTTGACGGCGGCAAGTTAAACTCAAGAGCAATGTTTTTCCAGGGAGTCTCCGGGGGAAGACGCTTCAGAATTAAGATTGGGCAAGTGACATCGGGGCGTTCTTTGATGTAAACGCTTCTCAACTCGCCCTCTGGATCTGCCACAACCCATTTTTTGGTCTCTGCTAGGATGACTAGCGGACTGTCAGAATGAGTAGGCGGATTTTCGACATTATTTATAATGTTAATTGCTTCTGAGTCTTCTGAAATTGGCGGGGAAATAACTCTATTTTGGTGCTGTATTTGTTCGTTCGAGAAGTCTTTCAGCCGCATCTTGAGATATTTGTCTAGCCAAGTAATGACGCTGCCCAGATTCGGATCGTAAGGTTTGTTTGTGGTATTCTCTTTGCAAACACAAACATTGCGACAAAAATACACCCAAGTTTGCTGCAAAGCATCGTTATAATGAGGCGTTCCTTCTTGCCAAAGTTTGCCAGATTTCACAATCAGCCTCACTATCTCGCTGAGTTTTTGCCGCCGCATCAAGCTTTTGGGCGGATGCGAACAGGCTTGGGCAACTAGCTGTTTGAGTTGTTGGCTTAAATTGTTCTCCTCATTGTTGGTGTCGGACATCGGCGAGGGCCTCCTGAAGAGTCTCTGGATGAATGTTAGAGACGGCATTTTTTGTTGGAAATTCCAAGATAGAATCCCTGAATAGATGTTTGGCAGTCCCACAAGTGGTGGCTGCCAATCAGTTATCAGCCTCGCGCGATAAATTTTTTTCGCGAAAATTCGGGAAAAAATTTGGAAAATATTTCCTTGACAAATGCGAGTCAATGAGGTATGAGATCGCCCGCAGCAACCGGATATTCGCCTTCCAGAAGCCCGATCGCCCTTTTATGTCCAACGAGCGACTTGCTTATTTGCTGAGAAATCATATACTTTGTCAAGTTAAGAAAATATTTTTTTGATTCATCCAGGAGCCAGCAAAAAAAATGTACATCGTACAAATAGCCTCAGAGTGCGCCCCCGTCATCAAAGCAGGGGGTTTGGGCGACGTAGTTTACGGTTTGAGTCGGGAGTTGCAGAATTCCGGCCACGCCGTCGAGATTATTCTGCCCAAGTACGACTGCATGAGGTACGACCATATTTGGGGGCTGCACGATGCCTATCGGGATCTGGCGGTGCCCTGGTACGGCGGCGAAATCCTTTGCGATGTCTACTGCGGCTGGGTGCACGGGGTGCTGTGTTTTTTCATCGAACCTCGATCGCAAGATAACTTTTTCAACCGCGGCTGTTATTACGGTTGCAACGATGACAATATGCGGTTTGCATTTTTCAGCAAAGCTGCTTTGGAATTTTTGCTCAGAAGCAACAAGCGCCCGGATGTGATTCACTGTCACGATTGGCAAACTGGCTTGATTCCAGTCATGCTGTTTGAAATTTATAAATACAATTGGATGGAAAATCAGCGAGTCTGCTATACCATTCACAATTTCAAACATCAAGGTATGGGCGGAAGCGAGGTTTTGCAAGCAACGGGTTTGAATCGAGATGAGTATTATTTTCAGTACGATCGCCTGCGAGATAATTTTAACCCCTTTGCCCTCAATTTTATGAAAGGCGGCATTGTGTACTCGAACTTTGTGACGACGGTTTCGCCGCACCACGCTTGGGAAGCTCATGTAGGCGAGTTCGGCTACGGTTTGGGCCACACTTTGCATATATATCAAGACAAGTTTCGCGGGGTGCTCAACGGCATTGATTACGATGTGTGGAATCCCGAGAGCGATCGCTATATTCAGCAGCACTACACTGCGGATGATTTGGCAGGAAAAGCTAAAACTAAAACAGCTTTGCGCGATCGGCTGTTACTGCGCGATGCTGACAAGCCTCTGATTACATTTATCGGCCGTTTGGACGACCAAAAAGGCGTCCACCTCGTCCACCATGCAATTTATTACTCTCTGAGCAAAGGCGCGCAATTCGTGCTTTTGGGCTCGGCGACGGAAGCGGGAATTAACGCACATTTCCAGCACGAAAAATGGGTTTTAAATGACAATCCAGACTGCCATTTGGAACTCGGTTTTAATGAGGAACTGTCGCACTTAATTTACGCTGGTGCGGATATGATTGTGGTGCCGAGCAATTACGAACCCTGCGGGCTGACTCAGATGATCGGGTTGAGGTACGGTACGGTGCCTGTGGTGCGCGGCGTGGGCGGTTTGGTGAATACGGTGTTCGATCGCGATTACGACACCAACCACTTGCCCGAAGAGCGCAACGGCTACGTATTTCACCAAACGGACTACTACGCTTTAGAGTCGGCGCTCGATCGGGCGATCGGATTGTGGTATGACTACCATGATGAATTTGAAAAACTCATGATTCAAGGGATGAATTGCGACAATTCGTGGAAATATCCAGCTAAAGACTATGTGGAAATTTACGAGCTAATTCGACACAAATAAGGCGGAATTAGTCATTAGTCATTAGTCATTAGTCATTAGTGCTGTCCCCGAAGAGCGAACCTTGTCAACTGTCAACTGTCAACTGTCAACTGTTAACTGTCAACAGAGATAATAGACTTCTTGCAAAAGTCTTTTTAATCAAATTTTGGAACGGGCTCTCCGGCCCATTCCACAACAGAAAAAACTTTTTGTGGAACGGGTCGGAGAGCCCGTCCCAGCTATTTTTGCAAGAGGTCTAATGTTTTGGGTGAAAAGGCGGGGGCGGAAAGTACGAATGTAGCTTGTAGGGTTTTCTTGCCTGTCGGTGCGAAGTGCGATCGCACAAGATAGAAGTATAGAAATTAAACGGCTGGTGTTCGCCCGCCCTACACAAAATGAACTCACAACTAGAACAACAAGCAACAATTATCCAAGAAGACACAGCAACAGAGGCAACCAACCCAACAGTTGAAACTCCTTTATTCGCCTCAGAATTTGTAACTGAGGAAAAAGTTAGAGTGGAAGAATTTAAGATTAGCGCCGACAGTTTAATTGGTAAAGTCAAAGAACTAATTGAGCAAGGAAAACTCCGCCGCCTCGTCATCAAAAACTCCCAAGGGCGGATTTTAGCAGACATTCCGCTGATGGCGGGATTGGTAGGTGGCGTTGCAGGCTCAGTAGTATTTCCAATTGCTGCTGTACTGGCGACAGTTGGGGCTGTTGTGGCTCATTTGACTGTGGTTATCGAGCGGAAAGAGTAGTTATTAGTCCGCAGTCATTAGTCATTCAATTATCTAATTTGTAATGGCGCGACAAAAGAGCAATCCCAGAGTTGGGGATTGCTCTTTTGTCGCGCAATGACATTAATCTCGTTTACTCTCGTTTAATCTCGTTTCCAGGCTCTGCCTGGAAACGCATATAATCGAGGCTCTGCCTCGCTCTTTCTAGTTTTCTAGTTCTAGTCTCATTTTACCGGAGGCAGAGCCTCCTGCTATTCATTTCCAGGCAGAGCCTGGAAACTAGAAATTCCCAACAGCTTAATTCGATACTTTCGCCGTAGGTTGGTCTAAATAATTATAAACAATCCGCGAAATCCGCCGCACAAAATCTCTGACAATCGGGTCGTTGTAAGGACGTTTGACAAAAATAGCAGCTAAATAACGCTTGCCATTCGGCATATCAATAATCCCGGCATCGCCAACTACAAAACCAATATCTCCAGTTTTATCAGCAATTACGGCTCCTCGTCCCAAACCCGAAGGCAACAATGTTCTGGTGGTAGTATGCCGCAATAATTCTAACACCTGTTCCCGACTCGATTCGGAAACTAATTTATCGCGAGATAACATAGATAGCAATTTTACCATGTCTACAGAACTTGTGGTATTTGTACCTTGAAAATCCCCCAGCCAATTGCGAATTCTCGTGTCTGTCAATCCCCAAGCGCGAAAACGCTCGTTGAGTTTAGCGATTCCCCCCAAACGTTCGATAATCATGTTGGTGGCTGTATTGTCGCTGATGGTAATCATTTTATCTACGGTTTCTCTGATGCTAAACCGAGTGTTATCTGGTTCGTCTTGCATGGTTCCAGAACCGCTGGCTACTAAGTCGGACTTCATAACTAATGTTTCGTCGAGGCTAACTTTGCCTGCGTCTACATCTTGATAAAATGCAATCAGAATTGGTAATTTGATTGTACTCGCGGCCGGAAATACGCGATCGCCCTTGATATCCAAATAGTCTCCTGTATCCAAATCCAGAAAGAACATTCCGGCGCTGAGAGACTTGTACTGGGCGATCGCACTTTCGACTTGCGGCTTGATGGCGCTCATTTCCGAACCGGTACGCACGGCCAAATCAGCGGCATAGTTTCTGGGATTTGCTGAAGCAACAGTTAGGGGAACTTGACCAGATTTTTGTTCGATTTGGGTAATAGCTGTTGGTTGAAAAGACTCGTTTGCTGCTAGTTGCTCGGGATTTGGTAGCTGAAACGACCAGCGAGTGGCAGATTCTCTAATTACTCGGACTTTTTGCGGGTCTAATTTATAACCGGGAGTTAATTGTATCACTAACCTGGTGGTTTCGGTGTCAAATTGCCCGACTCTAATTTCTTGAATAGCTGAGTTGTAGCTTTGAGGACTTTCGGGATATTCTAAGACTATTCCGGGCAAGTCAATGACTAAGCGGGTGGGATTGGCAATGAGTTTAACTTGAGGCTGAACTCCGGAATCTGTGGTTAAATTGAGTTGATTTTGGCGGGTGTCGAAGTGCCAGGATGTTAGTGTATCAGCTTTTGCCGGCAGAGCGATCGACAAAACGCTAATTAAAGCCGGCAACAGCCATCGCAGTTTTAGAATCATGTGTGAGGAGTAATAGTTTAACGGCTGCAACGAGAAAGCGGCGGTCACATTGTTCTCAACCGCTTTGTCGTTGCGAACTACCTAGCATCATACAGTTAACTTTTGCCCGCACCCGTAATTTTTATTATTTTCTTTGAGAATATTTGGTTTCCGGGAATTATCTTGCATCCGGTTATATTAAACCTGTTTATTCTCGTCTTGCGTAGATCGGAAAGTTCATTCAGTCGGGAATATAATTCCCAGAATTATTGTTGGCTCGGCAGGAGTTGTATTTGTGTTAGAGTACAAATTCTAGTTGTGCGATCGCGCGATTTCTCGCATCTTCGATGGAGTCGATCGCACTTTCGGCAAAATTTTTGCTTTTGGCGACAAATCGGCGATCGCTCAAATGGTCGTAAGCTTCCCAATTACCGCTAACTTCGCCATCGTACCAGAGAAACCAGCCGCGGTAGATTTCCCCGCTATCAATATCATCGCACAGAACCAGCCAATCATCACCCGTGAGAGCGCTGTTATCTAAGGCTACCAATTCAACCCACGCTAATGCAGTGCAGGCATCGATCGCATCAGCATGAACTAAGTCAGATTGTGTAGCGGTAGGTTGCGGCGAACAAAGTGTAGATTTCATGATTTCTCCTTAACCAAATTAATGAATTTGCCTATTTATGGAAGTGACTCGGTACTGGAATTGAAAAAAGAGTATTTTGATGAATCCTTGGTTGTTGGTCAAATTTACCAGCCGCTGATGCTTCGGTTAAATTGTTAAGTGTATTAATTGCGAAAATTGCTGCGGTTCCTAAAGCAGCCATGGCCAGTCTGTGTAAAATTTTACTCATTTTCATGATCCTTTTTGGCTTTGCGATCGATTCTGGTGTAGGGTGCGTCAGGACGAATATTTGACACGACTCAAACAGTTTGTTTCTGACACACCCTACGATATTGATGTATCTACTCTAAAAAAATCAGTAGTTGCACGGAGGGGAGATTGGGGAGTTAAGAAAAGTTTTTTGTACTAAAATATATTCACAGGTTGAAGCCGTTATCAGGACAGAGTTTGACGAAGCCGATCGCCTGAAAACCCTCTACAAGTAAAATTACTTAAATTCCGGCGGGCTGACTATCTCCCTTAAAATCGCTTAAAATAGGAACTTAAGGCGTTAAATCTCCTAAATTCTTTACCATTTTCGTGTAACAGCAGTGCTCAAGTCAAAACGCGATCGCGGTCGAATTCTCACAGCCCCTGGCTTAAAGAAACTTAACGAAGCGCTGCAAGAATGGTCAGACCGATATAACATTAGAGGTACTCTGACGGAAATCGAGGCAGAGTCTGGCGTAGGTGCGGATACAGTCAGCAAAATTAAGCAGGGTAGAGAAGGTGCTGATTTAAGTAAAATTCGTCAGTTGTTCGCGGCTTTTGAGTTGACTCTGACGAATGGCGACCACCGATCGGCTAAACTAGACGATGCCGAAGATGTCGGCGAGTCAGACAATTTACCCGCTGCGTTCGATACCGCCAACAACAGCAGAAGTGTTAAAGTATTTGTGAGTTATCGCAGCGCCGAACCCGATCGCGAGTTGGGAAAACAGTTGGAAACGGCCTTAAGTGCGATCGGTCATACAGTCTTCACAGCCGAAAATAACATTAGATTGGGAGATAATTGGTTCGATCGCATAAACTACTTCCTCAAAGAATGCGATTATTTGCTATTGCTATTGCCGCCAACAGTCAGCCAAAGCGAACTCCTAACATATCAAGTCCAGCAAGCCAAAGAACTGCAAGACTCTCGCCCTGACAAGAAACCAATAATTTTACCGATTCGCGTCGGTTTTCCCTTAAACGTGCCTCTAAACCACGATTTGCGGGGCTATCTGTACCGAATCGAACAGAGGGAATGGCAAAACGGCGCCGACACTCCTATTCTGATCGAAGAAGTGTTGAAATTGCTAGCAGAAACTCCCGCACCAGTCAAACAACAACCAGAAGATTTAACACCAAACCAAGTATTAGAAATTAGCAGCGAGGAAATACCTCAACCCAGCGCCGAACCTGAATTACCGGGAGGACAAGTCGATGTCGCGTCTCAATTTTATGTAGAACGCCAGCCCATCGAAGAACGCTGCTATCAAACTATTTTGCAGCCCAGCGCGTTAATTAGAATTAAAGCGCCGAGACAAATGGGCAAAACATCCTTGATGGCAAAAATTTTGCATCACGGATCCCGTCAAGGTTACTGCACAGTGCCGCTAACTTTTCAGTTAGTAGATAAAAGTGTATTCGCCAACTTAGATAAATTCTTAAAATGGTTTTGCGCTTACGTCGGACGCGAATTGCACTTAGCCAATCAATTAGACGATTACTGGGACGATATTTTTGGCAGCAAAGTCAACTGCAAAGATTACTTTGAAAAATACATTTTACCGCAAATCGACAGTCCTTTAATTTTAGGATTAGACGAAATCGATCGCGTTTTCCAATATCCCGACATAGCCGAAGACTTTTTAGGACTGCTGCGGGCGTGGCACGAAGAATCGAAGCGGCGCGACATTTGGAAAAAACTGCGATTAATTGTAGTTCACTCCACCGAAGTTTACATCCCGATGAACATCAATCAATCGCCCTTCAACGTCGGCTTACCCGTAGATTTGCCCGAATTTAACGCTGGGCAAATCCAAGATTTAGCAGCGCGGCACAATTTAAGTTGGTCAGATGCCGAAGTTGAGCAACTGATGGCAACAGTCGGCGGTCATCCGTATTTAGTACGAGTTGCACTATATCACATTTCGCGATCGGATTTGACACTCAATCAATTAAAAGAAACTGCTGCCAGCGATGCCG
This sequence comes from Microcoleus sp. PH2017_12_PCY_D_A, assembly GCF_020738565.1. NCBI lineage: Bacteria > Bacillati > Cyanobacteriota > Cyanophyceae > Oscillatoriales > Microcoleaceae > Microcoleus > Microcoleus sp. PH2017_12_PCY_D_A. The sequence continues at coordinate 26,555 of NZ_JAEQCI010000102.1, forward strand.
GAATTTATAGCGATCACCTGCGCCGCCAACTGTGGAATTTAGAAGAATATCCAGAATTAGCCCAGGGAATGAGAGAGATTGCAGCAGCCGATAGTCCCGTTCCATTAAAGGCGATGCAGGCGTTTAAATTAGATAGCTTGGGCTTGGTAAAATTGCAGGGAAACGAGTGCGTGCCGAGGTGCGAGTTGTACCGGCAATATTTTCGATCGCACTTGGGAAATACTTCCTCCCTACCATAAAATTACCTTCTTCTTCTTCTTCTTCTTCTTCTTCTTCCCTTCTTCCTTCGCGTCCTTCGCGTCTTCGCGGTTCGTCAAATAAGATCCTCCCAAACTATTTAAACCAGATTTGATGTAAAATGCAGTCAAATACTCAAACAATCATCAGGTAAACGCGACCAGTGAACGATATTTTTTTGATAACTTCCGATAACTGGCTAGATTGGATAACCGTGTTTGGCTATCTAGGTTTTACAGTTTTCGTTATGTGGCGCATTTTGGCTTCCAAGTAGATGTTAAGATAGAGGTAAAATAACAAAATAATCAACTCCCGCAGACTATTATGTCGCCTGTTGAAAGTGTCGCAGCAATCCCGAACGATTTGATTTTGCGCTTGAGCGTCGAGCAGTATCATGCTATGATTCAAGCTGGCATTTTGGCGGATGACGACCCAGTAGAACTGCTGGAGGGATGGCTTGTTTTCAAAATGCCAAAAAATCCGCCGCATCGAGTGACAACTCGCCTTGTCAGAACAGCTTTGGAGAATATTTTACCTCCCGGATGGTATGTTGATTCTCAGGAACCGATTACGCTGCAAAATAGCGAACCTGAACCGGATATAGTTGTTGTGCGAGGGGATACGCGACAGTATCTCGATCGCCATCCAGGTGCTGAAGATGTTGCTATAGTCATTGAAGTATCGGATACTACGCTGGGGCGCGATCGCACGATCAAGAAACAAACTTATGCCCGCGCGGGAATTCCGGTTTATTGGATTGTCAATCTGGTGGAAGGACAGGTTGAGGTGTACGATCGACCTTTGGGAGATTCCGAACCACCGGATTACGGGCAAATGTTGATTTACGGGCGATCGGCTGTGTTGCCTATCGCGATCGCAGGAGTTACAATTGGGGCGATCGATGTAGATGTTATTTTGCCTTAGTTTTGATTAAAACAGAACTTACGCATCAATAACATATTTCTGCGATTAAATAGGTTTGTAGTGAGGACTTTAGTCCTCATCAAATGAGAGAGGACTAAAGTCCTCACTACAAACTTTATAAGGGTTATTCTATCGACTATCTAAGTTTCGATGGCCAGCTATTTATAGTTAGTGAAGTTCAGTTGTAACTTTCGCAAAATCGGAATTTGTGCCAACTGTTCCGATCGCAAACTATCCCAGTTTAACCCAGTTGGACGCGGATAACTCGTATTAGTTTCAATTACATCCTCCGCAGTCACAATCCTATTCAGCGCCCAATCGTGAGGCTGCATCGGCAAACGCGAATCTTCTACAATTTGCAAAGAATGCACTGTTGTTACAATCGGAGTATCGATTTGTACTAATCCGAATTCCTGCAACATCGCCAATTCCAAATCAGCAAATCCTGCACCTTTGCCGGTTCTTCCCCCGTTGCGCGCCACCGCTACGCAGCCGACTATTGCTAAATCGATCGGCTCCATTTCTTCAAAGCTTACCAATTTTCCGCAACTGAGGGCTTTACGGGCGATCGCACTTTCAGCAATAGATACACTTTGTCTCTGCAAATCCTCGGCTGTTAACTCCACAAAACAGCGATCGTCTGTCAAGCGCGGTACTGCCATGTACAGGCGTTTTCCGTCTTGCAAAGCCCGCATCCGTACCGGAATTTGTGGCGAATCTGGATTGCACTTAATCGTTTTTGCCTGTTGCCAAATTGGTAAACTCGCCAATCTTTCCGCCGCCAATTCAGCACCAACAAAATTGGGAATATGACCAAACGGATCGCCAACAGATGCGGCTTGCTGTTTCAGCAAAGACCAGATTTCTGTTCTTAACTTGTCTTTGTCTTGGTGATATCCAATCCAATCTGTTTTCATGGTGTTAAGCATTATTGGTGGCGGTAAGGTGCGCAGTGCGCACCCTACAGAGAGAGTTGATGCGTTCAGGACTAATAGTGCTAATATATCACTTATAAGGTAAATTCATTTCTGGTTCGATCGGGCTCCAGAGAATTTTTTTTACAGTGTGATTTTTTGATTTTACCATTTTATTCTATGAATTTTACCGCAAAACCCAGTTACTATCAAGTCGGCGGCAGTCTCACCAATAACGCTCCGAATTATGTGAAGCGCCAAGCAGATGACGACTTTTATAACGGATTGAAGGCGGGGGAATTTTGCTATGTTTTGAATTCCCGACAAATGGGCAAGTCTAGCTTGCAGGTGCGGACAATTCAGCGGCTGAGAAATGAGGGAATTGCTTGTGCTGCGATCGACATTTCGGAAATTGGCAACCGCGGCGTGACTCCCGAACAGTGGTATGCTGGGTTGCTACGCATTCTCGAAAATAACTTTAATCTGTCGGATATTGTCAACGTGCGGACTTGGTGGCGCGATCGCAATTTCTTAACTCCGGTGCAAAGATTGAGCGAATTTATCGAAACCGTACTCTTAGCCAATATTTCCACCAATATTGTCATTTTTATCGACGAAATTGACAGCATTCTCGCCCTGGATTTCCCCGCTGACGATTTTTTGTCCTTAATTCGATCGTGCTACAACAAGCGCGCCAATAACTCAGAATTCGATCGCCTGACGTGGGCACTCTTGGGCGTAGCATCGCCGACGGATTTGTGCCGCGACAAGAATCTCGGCAGCAACACGCCTTTTAATATCGGTAGGGCGATCGAATTAACTGGTTTTGACGAAACAGAAGCTGAACCGCTAGCAGCGGGGTTAGCAGAGCTGACAGACCGCTCTGGGGAAGTTTTGAGAGAGGTTTTGTATTGGACTGGCGGGCAACCGTTTTTGACTCAAAAGCTGTGCAAACTTTTATTTGAAAATGCACCCCCCCCAGCCCCCCCTTGTCAAGGGGGGGAGCAAGATCGCATTCAGAATCCACGAGAATGGGTTGAGAAAGTGGTGCGCTTGAAGATTGTGGAGAATTGGGAATCTCAGGATGTGCCCGAACATTTGTCCACAATTCGCGATCGGCTTTTTAGAGAAAACCAGCGGATTATCAGAAGACTCGGATTGTACCAGCAAATTTTACAGCAAGTTGAAACTGTCGCCGATGGTAGTGCGGAACAAATGGAATTGCGATTAAGCGGATTAATCGTCAAGCGCCGGGAAAAACTCACAATTTCTAATCCTATTTATCAAGCTGTATTTAACGAAGACTTAATCGCCCGAAAATTAGAAAAACTCTCGCCTTACTCGGAAGCAATCAAAGTTTGGCTTAATTCTAACTCTCAAGATGATTCCCAACTGTTGCGAGGTGATGATTTGCAATCAGCATTAGTTTGGGCGGCAGACAAAAGTTTGAGAAACGAAGATTTTCAGTTTTTGACAGCCAGCCAAAAACTGATTTTGACCGACCAAAATCAACTGCTGCATTCAGCTACACTAGAAACCCAAAAAGCGGCGCGCGATGCCGAAACAGCTTTGAGTGAAGCTGGCGCAGCCAAGCAAAAAGCCAAACAGTGGATAGGGATCGGTTCGGCGGTACTGGCCGGATCGTTGATTGGGGCGATCGGCTTTTCAACTCTCGCTTACCAGCGGTTCAAACTCGCCCAAGCAAGTATTGAAATCGAACAAAATGGCAGCGATGCTTTACTGTTGGCAGTATCTCAAAAAAACGAGAACAGCGAAGCTTTATCGGAAGCTTTGCTGAGGGCGATCGCCTCGGGAAAAAATTTAAGAACCTTAGTTGAAAATAAACAACATCTCGAACAATATCCGGCAACTAGACCGCTGTTAGCCTTACAAGTTATTCTCGACAAAATCAGCAACAAACAGCAGATAAAAGCACCATCACTTCCACCAAGAAAGATGAATTGGCAAGCTCATACAGGTGCTGTTACTAGCATCTCTTTTAGCCGGGACGGTAAAACTTTAGCAACCGCAGGAATAGACGATAGAGTAAGAATTTGGAACTTTTACGGGCAGAAAGTTGCTGAATGGAAAGCTTTACAGCAGTCAGTGAATATGGTAAGCTTTAGCCCAGATGGTAAATTTTTAGCGACTGCCGGAAGGGATAGCACAGTTAAGTTTTGGAATTTGTCAGGAAAAAAGATTTCTCAGTTGAAAGGAATTGAAGGCTCTGTTAACAGTATTAGTTTTAGTCCAGAAAGAAAGTTATTTGCGGCCGCAGGAATAGACAGCAGTTCGGTAATTTGGGATTTGTCAAAACCCTCAAAATTAACCTCATCTAGCGTCAAGCTTCCCGGCCACAATGGTTTAGTGAGAAACGTTAATTTTAGCCCCAGCGGCAATTTTTTGACGACTTTAGACGGCAAATCTACAGTGCGAGTTTGGGATTTGTCGGGACAATTGGAAAAAACGCTGCCGGTGCAGGTAATTGGGATTAGTTTCAGTCCAGCTCAACAGCAGTATCGCTTTGCTACAGTAACATTGAACGGCAAAGTCGGGCTGTGGAATCTGTCAGAAAAAGAATTGGTTAGTGAATTTGAAACTTTGCATTTAGATGCGAAATCAATTAGTTTTAGTCCGGACGGAGAACGGCTTGCTACAGTGGGAATTGACAAGACTGTGCGGCTGTGGAATTTAGCGGGGCGGCAGGTTGCTCAATTTGAGTTTGAGGAGAATGTTGTTAGTGTCGGTTGGAGTGGAGATGGAAAGCAAATTGCTGTAGCTGGAAGCAACGGTACTGTCTGGTTGAGACAGGTTGAAGGGTTGGAAGAATTGCTGAAGCAAAGCTGCGATTTTCTCAGCAGCAAACCGGAGTATTTGAGAAGGGTTTCCACTATCTGCAAGTAAGGTGTCTAGTGCTCCAATTCGTTTGTAGTGAGGACTTTAGTCCTGTTAGTTTGTAGTGAGGACTTTAGTCCTTCCCCTTCCAATCAGAGGACTAAAGTCCTCACTACAAACCTACCAATTAGTTCCTAGTGAGGACTTTAGTCCTTCCCTTTCCAATCAGAGGACTAAAGTCCT
>NZ_JAEQCI010000103.1:0-36424 GCF_020738565.1 Microcoleus sp. PH2017_12_PCY_D_A
GGACAGATTTTAGCTCATAAGCTTGCACACGCGGAGCGTTCAAACCAGTCAAAGTCTTTCTCTGTAAAGGTTTTAGGCTTTTTCGGCAAGCCCTAAATACGCACAAACAGCTCGACTATACGGGCAACAAAAGACCCCGACTCCCTGAGGTCATCTCTGGAACTTCTAGGGAATCAGGGTTTGAAGTAACCAATCACCGATCGATCTCAAACCTAAATCAAAAAAATGAGGAAATTCTGAAAACAGCCGGAAAAACTAGGACTTTCCCGCACGCAGAAACCCGGTTTGTTAACATAATTGCCAGATTTTAGCAAGAGAATGAGAACTAGAAACCAGTTTCTGAGCCTCATCCGGTTTTAATGCCCCCCTTAGGATCGGAATTAAATAATTTACACATATTTGTGGGATGGGCGTCGGGCCCGTCTTTTCTGGACGGGCCCGACGCCCATCCCACGACTTAATTCCTTAATTCTTCAGTCGGCGCAGGCCGACTTTGTTTGTGTAGACGCGATTTCAATCGCCGAATTTTTCCTTAATTCTTCAGTCGGCCCAGGCCGACTTCGTTTTACAAGACGCGATTTCAATCGCCGAGTCTTTTCTTAAAGCAACGTTTCCCAACCCAGAATTCCCGCAACTTGCTGCGCCAAACCCAAAGGATCGAAAGGCTTAGCAATCACCCCCGCTACCGGCAAATCAGCAAACTCGCTCAAATCCATCGCCTGCACCTTAGCAGTCAGAAAAATCACCGGAATCCCCCGAGTAGCCGCATTTTTTTGCAGCAAACCAAACAAAGTAACTCCGTCCATATCAGGCATCATCACATCCAGCAGAATAGCGTCAGGGACTTCAGTTTCAGCTAAAAGCAATCCTTGGCTGGCCTCGGGCGCAATCAGCACCCTGTGGCCGCCTAAATGTTCCAGACAAGCCTGAATCACGCTGCAAAGGTTTTGTTCATCATCGATTACCAGAATGCGCTTTGCTGACATAATTAAAACCCAAATTTTAAATTAATCATCCTAAACCGAAACAAGACTTACGCACGCGAGATGCACCTACTTAAACCGAGAACTAAAAAATCTAAATATATCCTTCTCCTTGGTGTTTACTTAATAGTAAAACCTTTGTATCTCTGGTTTGTAGCCGAAGCCCGATCCCCCTAAATCCCCCGTATAGTCGGGGGACTTTGATTTATTTCCAGTGCCCCCCTTTTTTTGGGACGAAAGAGAACGCTCTTGTCCCCCCGATCCTCGGGGAGTAAGGGTTGACGAAAGAGAAGACTCCAGTCCCCCCGCAACGATTCGGGGGACGGCAAAGAACGCTCTTGTCCCCCCCTTAAGAAGGGGGGTTAGGGGGGATCTTGGTCTCACCGTCTAACAGTAGATCCGTACTGCATAAAACTTGAAGTTGACACCAATAGACCTAGCGGTGAAAAGTAAGTCTGGAACAGGCATCCTGCCTGTTCCACAATAATTATTCCAGAGGTTTAATCAACCCCCTTCCCCATCAAGCGGTGCAGGAACTGTGAAATAGAAACTCGTGCCCTCTGAGACAACACTTTCGGCCCAAATTCTGCCGCCGTGCTGCTGCACGATGCTGCGACAAATAGCCAAACCCAAACCCGTACCTCCTTTTTGCCGGGAGTCAGAAGCATCGACCTGTTGAAACCGTCCAAAGATAGTTTCTAGTTTATCAGCAGGAATCCCCCGCCCTCGATCTTTGACTTCAAATAAAACCCGAGCGCCCAAATCTTCAACCCTGACAGTTACTATACACCCCGGAGGCGAAAATTTAATCGCATTGCTCAACAAATTTACCAGCATTTGCACAATCCTGTCCGGGTCAGCCCAAATTTGTGCCGGCGCAGGCAACACCGACAAATCAATGTGATTTTCAGCAGCCAAAGACATCACAGCTTCCGCAGACTTCCGCATCAAAACCTGCGTGTCGCACCACTGCTTAACAATGGTAACTTGACTGGATTCTAGCCGCTCTAAGTCAAGAATATCGTTGACCAAACGCACTAACCGTTCGGTATCGCTCGACGCAATGTCTAACATCTGTTTGGCAGTTTCCGGTCGATCTTTGAGCACCCCAGCCGCCAGCAAACCTAAAGAACCGCGGATTGAGGTCAGCGGCGTTCGCAGTTCGTGGCTGACAATCGAAATAAACTCATTTTTCATTTTTTCAATTGCCCGACTTTCTGTGATATCTATGACTGTGCCGACGTAACCGATTAGTTGACCTCTGTCGGAAAAAATCGGAGCTGTTTTTGCTCGACCAAACCGGATTGTTCCGTCTGGCTGGATGTGGCGGAATTCGCAGGAAAATTCCCCATCTACCGATCGCGATTCCGACCACTTAGACTCAATTAGTTTGAGGTCTTCGGGGTGAACAAACTGCATCCAGCCGTCTCCTAAAGCTTCTGCTGCTGTGAAACCACCAATTGCTTGGCAGCGCGGATTTGTATAGGTACATTTCCCCTCAGCATCGATTTTGAAAATGCCGACGGGGGAACTCTCGCTCAGAGAGCGAAATAAAGCTTCGCTTTGCCGGAGTTCTGTTTGAGAAATTTCTAGTTCTCGGGTGCGCTGCAAAACTCGCATTTCTAACAGTTCGTTGAGCTGTTGGAGGGCTGCTTCAGCTTGTTTGCGATCGCTAATATCGCGCTGCACTGCTACCCAATGGCTAAACCAACCAGTTTCATCTGCGATCGGCACAATGCTCAATTCTACCCAAAATTCCGTCCCGTCTTTGCGGTAATTGATCAAGTCAACCCGCACCGGCTGCCAGGTTTCCAAAGCTCTCCGAATGCGATCGAGATTTGCCCTATCTGTTTTTTCTCCTTGCAAAATGCGCGGCGTTTTGCCCAAAACTTCTTCTAGCGTATAGCCGCTCATCCGCGTGAAAGCTGGGTTGACATACAGAATTCGCGGGCCCGGTTCGTCAATCGGTTCAGCTTCCGTAATTAACACGGCGTCGTTAGTCGTGGTAACTACTAATTCTAACAGGCGCAATTGTAATTCTCTAGCTTTGCGATCGCTAATTTCTCTAACAGTCCCCACCATCCGCACAGCTTCGCCCGTTTCGCTGTAAAAAAACTTACCTTTTCCCTCCATCCAGTGAATGCTGCCGTCGGGCCAAATCACGCGGTGTTCGTGACAGAAATCTCCTCGCTGGGCGAGCGCCTGATTCCTAGCACTCTCCAAAGCTTTTAAATCTTCCGGGTGAATGCAAGCTGCAAAACTTTGATAAGTTCCGTCAAAAGTTCCCGGAGCCAACCCAAACAACTCCTCGTGTTCCCTCGACCAAACAATGCGATTTTTCTGCACGTCCCAGTCCCAAAATCCGATTTTGGTAGCCGACAAAGCTAACTTGAGCTGCTGGTTGATTTTCCGCAACTCAATGCTAGCAATTGCCACTCGCAGTTCTCGGGCGATTTCGATTTCGCACCCCTGCCAAGGCAAAGATTTTAACCTCACAGTTTCTTGCCACAACTCAAAGGAAGTGCGAGGAGACATCACTGGGGTGCCATCCGGTTTAAATTCAATTGGCCAGTCTGGTTTACCTGCCCAGTTGACAGTTTGAATTGCTTCGGGACGGAACCACAAAATGTAATAATTTTGCATCTCGGACATGGCAAGCACCAGCAAACCGCTAGCAACTTCTTTAAATTTAGCGGATGGTCGATACAGTTTTGAGAGACAATCTGTATGAAAAACATCATTCTTATTTATTTGAGTTTTTATCCACGCAATTAAGTTTTTGATTTCTGCCAATTCCGGGGTTTTGCCGATGGCGATTAAATTTTCATTGGCACACACAACTCCACCGGTAGCGCCCACTAAGGCCAGCAATTCATCTCGGGATTTAAGTAAACCTTCTACAAAGCAGTTTTCTTGAGAAATTTCTGTGATAAATTTATGGCAAATTTCTTTTAAAGAAATTGCATAGTCCCGGTCTTCGCTATCTTGTTTGTAGCTGAGCTCTAGATTCACAAACTTTGCTATTAGTTCGCAAGCCGTTCTTGTTTCGTAGTTGACATACTTTGGTGTTTGGTGGTGACAGGCGATCAATCCCCAGAGTTTTCGATCTTTGATTAATGTCACTGTCATGCTAGCGCCAATCTTCATATTTTTGAGATATTGAAGGTGGCAAGGGGAAACTGTTCTCAACCAGGAGAAGCCCAGATCCAGGGGGATCCCGGTCAGCGGATTGCAGTCAGGAATTAGTTCTACAGGCTGATAGTGAAGATCGGGAATAAACCGAATTAAATTCATGCTGAACAGCTTTCTTGCCTGCGGGGGAATATCGGCAGCCGGATAGTGCATTCCCAATAAAGAAGCCAAATTTTCTGCTTTGTCTTCGGCGATTACTTCCCCGGCACCGGTGGCATCAAATTGATAGACGATCGCCCGATCGAACCCGATCGTCCTCCGCACCTCTTCTACCACTGTCTGACACAGCACTTGCAGGTTTGGCGTGTTGTGGATTTTGTCGATCGGCTCTTGGACTAAATGATAAGAATTGAAACAATTCCCCGCTTTTGGGGCAACAACCTGTTCTAGTTCCACAATTAATAATGAACTTGATTGATGCAGCCTCCCCTGAAAAAAAGACTTGCGGTTTTGACCTGTGAATGATAAACTGATATAGTTACGTTGATGGTCGTTTTCAACCAAAGCTTTTTCAACAGCATCAATTTCATCAAGCTCGACAAATTCATGTAAAAAATGGCCCACAAGTTCTTTCGGGTAAATGCCGATCGCCTCAAAAGTATTGTTGCTAACTTGCAAAATTTTCAACACAGGAGATTCCAGCACCAACAGGATGCCGTGAGGTTGAATCGAAGCCGGGTCATAAATTAATTCGCAGTCGCTGTTATTGTCAGCGCCTGTATCTGAGGTTAATACCATTGCTTTGATGTGATTGTGAACAGTTATCTAAATTAGCCTGTATTGTTAAATGACCGGGCTCTCCATCCCTCGACGCCACCGCGTCCGAATCCTAGAATCTAATAATCCCAAGTTTTGGCGAAAGCTTACCTGCGCCCTGAAGGACGCCCGCTGCATCATTAGATGTCAACAATCGCCTAAAAACCTTTGTATCTATCGTTTACCGTTGAGGCTCGATCCCCCTCGCATCCCCCTTCTTAAGGGGGACGAAAGAGAAGACTCTTGTCCCCCCCTTAAGAAGGGGGGTGCCAGGGCGATCGAGGGTCTGAAAACCTTTGTATTTCTCGCTTGTCGCCTAGTCTCGATCCCCCTCGCATCCCCCTTAAGAAGGGGGACTTTGATCCGCCCTCGCATCCCCCCTGATAGTCGGGGGAATCTGACTCTCTTGTCCCCCCCCTTAAGAAGGGGGGTTAGGGGGGATCGAGACTAAGCTAGAAGCGAGATTTGTCATGTATTTGGGCCGAGAATCGACACTAAACTGTCAACTGTTAACTGTCAAACGATTTTAGATTTTGGATTTTGGATTTTGGATTGGGGATTGAAGATTTTTGATTGTCAACCCTCAACCCTCAACCCTCAACCCTCAACCCTCAACCCTCAACCCTCAACCCTCAACCCTCAACTCTCAACTCTCAACTGTTAACAGTCAACTGTCAGATTACCGCTGTGTCAGAGCAAGTTTGTGCCGGAGTTGAGTGCGCTCCAAACGATTCAGGATGCGAGCAATCAATTCCGGTTCCACGATCGGCTTATTCACGTAGTCATCAGCACCCGCGACAAACATTTGACGCACAGTTTCCGACTCGGAATGAGCGGTCAAAAATAGTACGGGAAGCTTGCTCCAGCGCAAATCGTTCCGCACCGCCAAACAGAGCTCGATACCACTATAACCGGGCATCTCCACATCTAAAATTAGCAAATCTGGACAAGTGGTTTCTAGTACCTCCCAGAACTTTTCGGGCCGATCTAATGTTGTGACTTGCAATCCCCAAGGTTGTAGAATGATTCTCAGTGCCGCCAACAAATGCACGTCATCATCTACCACCATAACTTTGGCTTCAGCAGCGCCTGTCTGGTCGAGAACCTGGGCGACTGCTTTGAGTATATCTGCTGGGGGTATAGATTTGTGTAAAAAGCCGGAAGCTCCCAAACGAGCAACTTCAATTCGATCGCTCAATTGATTGTTACCGCTAAAAATCATCACTGGAATATCTGGTTTTGCAGTGCGGAGTTCGGCTAGGAAAGTAATTCCGTTTTCCTGAATTCTGGAAAATGTCAAATCCAGCAAAATCGCGTCGGGAGGCTGTTGAGAAATTGCGCTTCTTGCGGATTGCCCAGATGTGGCAACTTCTATCTCAAAGCCCGAACCGGATGCTGCTGATTTTAGTCGATCGCTCTGCAAAGTATCATCATCCACGATCAGGATGCGGCGCTTTTCGGAAACCGCAGCAACCAGCTCGTTTTCAGGTTCCGGCGGGCGATCGAAGATTTGTTTGAGCAAATGCAGAAATTCCTCAATCTGCTCAGCAGTCCCCGGTTTCCAGATGTTTTCAGTCTTGAACAACTGTTCGATTTTGCGCGCAACTTCCGAACCTTTCGGCAGCCCTAAAGTTCCCAAAGAACCGACTAATTTGTGAGCTTGCTGCTGGGCTTCGAGCCGCAGTTCGTTGTCCAAGGTTCCGGTTTGCAGTTGGGCGATCGCGCGATCGAATATCCCCACCTTTTCGATAAAATTAGCTCTTAACTTGCCCCGAATTTCCGCAACCACACTCAGGACTTGGAGGCGGCGCTCGTCATTGCTTAATTCCTGGCTTTGTGCGATCGATTCAGCAGATACATTTTCTTGACTTTTAGCAATTTCTAAAGTGGCCGGGGCAACCTTTGGACTCTCAATCTCCTCCGGCAGACTTTTGAGCCGGTAGCCCAATCCGTACACAGTTTCCACTAAATCTACAGTCATCCCCGCTGCTTTCAGCTTGTGCCGCAGCCCCTTGATATGAGCCGTTACGGCTTCTTCTTGAGGAAATTCGCCCGCCGACCAAATGCGATCGAGAATGGCACTGCGGCTGAAAATGCGCCGGGGATTTCTCAGGAAAAGTTCCAGCAGATTGTACTCTTTGGGAGTCAAATGCAGAACTTTTTCGCCATAAGTTACTTCCGTAGTGTCCGGGTTGACTTGCAGTTTTTCCCAAGTCAAAATTGTACTCGACAAACTTGCCTTCCCCCGGCGCAGCAAAGCCCGAATTCGAGCAATTAATTCTTGGAGATTAAAGGGTTTTACCACATAATCGTCTGCACCCGCTTCTAAACCTTGGACTCGATCGTTACTGCTATCTAGCGCTGTCAGCAGTAAAATCGGCATTTGGCAGCCGGACGATCGCAATTCCCGACACAAACTAATACCGTCCAGTTTAGGAATCAGCACATCCAAAACAATCAAGTCGTAATCGTAGGCTTGCGCCAACTGCAAAGCTGTTTCGCCGTCTTCTGCCGTATTCACATTGTAATTGTGAGCGTTCAGCGCTCGCGTCAGCAAATTGATTGTAATTGTGTCATCTTCTACTAGCAAAATTTTCATAAGCCCAGCCTGTGATTTGATTAATATTTGTGATTTTAAATCCAAATCTTGTGATTGAAATAGCGTTGCTAAACTCCTAATTTATTGCTATTAAGCTCCCCAAACAAATAGTTTATTTTCAAATCGTAAAATTGTTACTTTTATTTTTTTCAGACCAACCGCCAAGACGATTGTGAAGTTCTTGAAACACGAGCTTTTTTCCAGATATCGCGACAATAACTCAAGGTCTCTTCCTTTTTTATTTTCCTTCTCCTATATATATCGCAAAATTCAATCAGAGGAGCGCTGGAATTTTAGGGCTTTTTCGACTTCAGCGCCTGCTGAATTTTTTGAATCAGATATTGCGATGAATCTTGCTGCTTAACTTTGTCTTCCCACTCAGAAACTACAGCTTCAGCGTCTTCTATATCTTTAACTAAAGTATCAGCAACAACACTTTTTTTAAATTCCAATTTTTCTTTGATGGCGGTCGGTGAATTGAAATCTTTTTCCCCTATTAATTCCTCCAACTCTAACAAAGCCATTTCCGCACGATCGATCTTGATGGTCACAGATTTAGCCACATTAGCACCCGCTCTTGCTGCCTCCGTGAGTTCGTGAACGCGAAGTTTAAACCGGCTGGCAATTTGCTCGATTTGAGTCCCCAATTCAAAAGTTTTACTTGCCAGTCTGCCAATTTCCAAACTCACTTTGCTCAGACCGCTGGGCTGATTTCCCATTTGATTGGTAACTACAGCCACCTGTACTGCTAAATGCCTGACTTGTTCGATCGCCTCCCCGATGGTTCGGGAAGTGCGGTTAACCGTTTCTAGATCGTTAGCGATTGCTTTGCTAACACCCAAAATTTTATCTGTATTGTTGCAAATAGAATTAGCACCTTGAAAAGTAGCTTGAAATGCTTGGCGACCTTCCGAAGAAATTAGCTTCGCAATTTTCACAAATCGCTGATTCATTTGAGCAATTTCTTCAGCTTGTTTGACCAGTGTCACTTGCTGGGGACTCGGAGTATTCTGGATTTTTTGGCATTGACGGTGTTGGGATTTTAACAGCTCCTGGCATTCATAAAATTTTGCCTGTTCTTGTTGAATAATTCCCAGATATTTCTGTCTTTCTACTCTGTATTTTTGAATAAGCTTGTTAGCTTGATCTAAAATTTTAGACTGGGCAATCACCAGAGTACGAACGTCCAAAAGGCGGAAACTCTGATTGTCCATTACCACAATAATTGGTTCGTAAATTAAATCTTTATGCCTGTTGAAAGACGCTTGCACGGCATCCTCAACTTTCCAGTTTTCCTCCATCAGCAAAGGCGGTATTCTCATAAAATCTAACAAGGCTCGAATCGGGTGCTGCCCGTAAAATTCTACGCGCTCGGGGAGACTCATTTGCTCTCGAAATTTGACGCGAGAAATCATGCCCAATACCTGGGATTCGTGAGTAATAATCACTCCAGGCAGGTCTGGTTCTTGCTCGAATCTTTGCGCCACTACCTGTCCTGGAGTTGCAGCACTCACTTGGAAGTGGTGACACGGCAGATGTCCGATCGTGAAATCGGGGGTGAGTTGAGTTGGATTGCTCATTTACCCGGATAGTGTTAAGTAGAAGTTAACAAATTATATATTGATATTATACTGGAATAAGATTGTTTAAAGTAATGACAACTATAGGGAGAAATCAGCTCTTTGGCTCGCGGGCCTGACGACAGCCTGCCTTCTGACCGCCCAAAAACGGATACAAGCCCGCGACTTAAGTTGGGAGCAGCCCAAAATTTTAGCTCGAAGTTCCTGCTCCGGTGATTCACAAAGCTGCAAGTAAATCTAAAACTTGTACTGAGCGAAGTCGAAGTATCTAAAATCTAAAATCGACTGACTTTTTTCATCTCAAGTCTTTTGGAGCGGCCGCGTCTGCTGCGCCCCTGGTTCCTTCCCCAAAACAGCGGCATTCATATTTTGTCCTTTAAAACAACCGGGAAAATACCTAGATTGAAACCAAAAACCTTAAATCGAACTTTGCCGATCGCAACCTTTGAGGCTGCTTACCAGTTGTTACAGCAAATGGCTGAACTCCCGGGGGCGATTTGGCTCGCCGACGATGCGATCGCCAATCCCGAAAATGGGGAAGGAAACTCGTCCCAAAGGTTTGCAGCAGTGGTATCGGATCGGTTTAGCGCGCTGCTGCGGGGCGAGGTATTAGATGAGTTGGCAACAAACAAACGCAAACACACTGAAAAACATCTCACTTCGCAATTAAATGTGGAGTTGACTTTCGATCCAGGGGCGATCGCCAATTTCCTCTCTCCCCTCGCAGGCAAACTCGCAGAAATAACGCCCGCACCGCCAAGACAAATTGACATTCGCGCCCTCAAACAAGCAATTAACAACATACAGCCCAACTCCGCCGTTTTGCAAAGCGAATTCACCCTAAATTTGCTGGATATTCTCGCTACCGATACCAGCAAAAACAGTCGCCCGCCCCTACAGGTACCAACAGAAATAGAGGGAAATTCCGCACCCAAACCGATCGCTCCAGAAACGCTACAGCACCAGATTGCCGAAGCCGTCAATCACTTACAAATTGCCAGTCCCTGCATTTCATTTTGTCAGCCTGTGGAAGATGCTTTGCAGCAGCAGCTAGAACAAGAGCGACTTTTGAATCAGGTGACAACTCAAATCCGCCAGACTTTGGAATTGCCAGTAATTTTGTCAAAAGCCGTTTCGAGAGTGCGAGAGTTTTTGGATGTCGATCGCCTGTTAATTTATCAATTTGAAAAAGTGCCAGCGCCGCACAATGCCGAATTACGTAAAGAAATACCTCCCCAGTTTTCTGGATCTGCCGAAGTTAAAGTAAATTCCGGTTCTTACTTGTATTTAGGCCGCGTCACCTACGAATCTTTAGCCAGCGATGCTATCTCGTCTGTACTGAATTTTAGTGAAGGCGCCCAGTGTTTTCCCAATGGAGTCATTGACAGAGAGAAATATCGCAAAGGTTTGACTTTGTGCGTCACTGATGTGGAAATAACTTACTCTTCGCACCATTGTTTTTTAGAGTTGATGCGGCGGGCGAAGGTGCGCGCGAAGTTGCTAGTGCCGATCGTAGTTCAAGACGAATTGTGGGGGCTGCTAATCGCCCACCAGTGTACTGTGTGCGAATGGGAAGAAAGCAAAAAAACATTTTTGCGGCAAATAGCAGAACATTTGGCGATCGCCATTTACCAAGCCGAACTTTATGCAGAAGTCCAGCAGCAAAAGTGCACCTCAGAACAGCGCGTCATAGAGCGCACGCAAGAACTGCGCGAGGCCCTCGCCGCCGCCCAGTCCGCCAGCCTCGCCAAAAGCGAATTTTTGGCAGCTATGAGCCACGAATTGCGGACTCCCCTCACCTGCGTCATCGGCATTTCCGACACGCTGCTGCGGTGGTCTTACGGCAAAGTTGGCACCAAACAAGTGCCAATTGCCAAGCAGCGGCAGTACCTGCAAACAATCCGGGACAGCGGCGACCACTTATTAGAATTAATTAACGATATTTTAGATTTATCGCAAGTAGAAGCGGGAAAAGCCGTATTAAAAATCAGTGAATTTTCAATTTCTAAATTAGCTTCTCAGAGCCTGTACGCCCTCAAAGAAAAAGCTGCGGCTAAAGGCGTGGAACTAATGCAAGAACAGCGAATTAAACAAGAGTGCGATCGCTTCATCGCAGACCCCCGCCGCCTGAGACAAATTCTCTTCAATCTCTTAGGAAATGCAATTAAATTTACTCCAGAAGGCGGGCGAGTCGTCCTGCGAGTTTGGGTAACAGAAGATAAAAATCGCACGCCGGCAGTGCGGCAGCCCGGTACTGCACCCCCCGGTAGCACCGCTGTTTTTCAAATCAAAGATACCGGCATTGGAATTCCCGAAGATCAGCGATCGCTCTTGTTTCAAAAATTCCAGCAGTTAGATTCTCCCTACCGCCGCGAATACGGCGGCACCGGTCTGGGATTGGCATTAACAAAACAGTTAGTAGAGCTTCACGGCGGCGCGATCGAAGTCAACTCTACAGTTGATGTCGGCTCTACTTTTACAGTTTCTATACCAATCCAAACTAAAAGCAAAGATGAATCCACAAAATTTAAATATGAAAAATCTAATTCTTCTTTACCGCTGCACTCTTCTTCTTTGCGCGGCAGCATCGTCCTCGTCGAAGAAGATGAAGAAACTGCCATGCAGATTTGCGATATCCTGACAGCAGCAGGACTGCAAGTAGTGTGGATGATTGAAGGTTCGGCGGCCGTAGAACAAATTGAACTTTTGCAGCCCAATGCTGTGATTGTAGATATGCGTTTGCCCGGGATGAACGGCTGCGAAATAATTCAACAACTGCGCCAAAAACCAGCTACTGAAAATCTCAAAATTCTGGCTTTAAGCGCTAAGGAAATTCCTGCGGATGAAATATCTTTTGTAACGGCGGGAGCTAACGATTGTTTGGCGAAACCAATTCACCCCGAGCAATTGCTTGACAAAATTCTTTCTTTAATGGCCGGGATTAATGGATGATGGGGCATTGGGCATTGGGAAGAAGGCCAAACAGGTCATTGGGCATTGGGGATTGGGCATTTAATATAATTGAGTTTTTGTGGTGATTATGGGAAGACCTGATTTTGAGGAATTAGAGGTTTATAAGTTGGCGGAAAGTTTGGCGAATCAGATTTGGGAGATTGTTAAAAAATGGGATTACTTCACAAAAGATACGATGGGCAAACAGATCGTTCGGTCTGCTGATAGTGTCTGTGCTAATATTGCTGAAGGAAGAGGTCGTTATAGTCACTAACCCCAGCTATCAAGGTATGAGGCTTGGAAGAGGAAGATTCACCACCTTCTTAATCTGAGACTAAAACAGTGTCTAGCCTGCGTCTTTAAGACAAACTGAGCCATCTGGGAGTGGTATCCTACCAGACGTTAAGAATGCTTCCCTAGTTTTTAACCTCTCTGATGTGCCAGTGGCGAAGGGAAATATATACCTAGAAATAGGACTTACCGTAAATGTTCGTACCCGTTGTCAACAGTGAAAATAGACCGTTAATGCCGACTACCCCAAGTCGCGCAAAGCGCTGGATGCGATCGGGCAAGGCAACACCATTCTGGAAGAAGGGGGTATTTTGTGTCCGGCTAAATGTAGAACCTTCAAATCACAACTATCAGCCCATTGCGGTAGGCATCGATCCGGGTAGCAAGCGCGAAGGATTTACCGTTAAATCCAAACCACATACCTACTTAAACATCCAAACTCATGCCGTTGATTGGGTAAAAGACCGAGTTGAAGTAAGGCGAAATATGCGACGCTCTCGTCGGTTTCGGAACACGCCGTGCCGTCAAAACCGAGCTAACAGGTTGGTTAACAAAAATCGCATACCCCCATCTACTAAGTCGAGATGGCAGTGGAAGTTAAGGATAGTTAATTGGTTGACGTTAATGTTTCCGATATCAACATTTGTTGTGGAGGATATTAAAGCGCGAAAGAGGAAAAACGGACGTAAGTGGAACGTATCGTTTAGTCCTTTGGAAGTGGGCAAGCACTGGTTTTACGACCAACTCAGAAAGATTGCCCATCTTGAGATTAGATCGGGAAACGATACTTACGAACTGCGTCAAAATTTAGGACTAAAGAAATCCAAACAGAAGCTATCAAACAAGTTTGAGGCTCACTGTGTTGATTCTTGGGTGTTGGCTAATTGGTACGCGGGAGGACACATTCAACCCGACAACTCATCGCTAATTGAGATTGTCCCCCTTGAATTTCATCGCAGACAACTCCATCGCTTGCAACATTCTACTGGTCATATTCGATCTAGATATGGTGGCACTTTAAGTGTGGGTTTTAAACGCGGTTCAATCGTTAAACACCGTAAATATGGGTTCTGTTACGTTGGAGGCTGGCAAGAATCCCCAACAAAGAAAGACCCGTACCGGAAAACAATTAGCTTGCACGATTTAAAAACTGGCAAGCGTCTAACTCAAAACGCATCGCCCACAGATTGTAAATTTTTTTCCTACAACTCGTGGCGTATTGCAAATTAAATTTGTAAAGCCGTCAAGCTTATGACGGGGTTTCTACCCATAGGGCACAGGGAATAAATTACAAAAAAGCCCAATGCCCAATGCCCTGTTTGCCCTGCGGAAGCCAATTCCCTGCGGAAGCCAATTCCCAATTCCTAATTCCCAATTTCCAATTCCCCATTCCCATGATTAACTGTCAAATTCCTACAGGATTAATTGTTTCTTGTCAAGCACCTGCTGATTCGCCGCTGCACGATCCGATCGTGATTGCAGCAATGGCCCGCACCGCCATCAATCGAGGGGCATCGGGCGTGCGGATTGACACTCCGGCTCACGTTGCAGCGGTGCGACAACAAATATCGGCTCCCATAATTGGTATTTGGAAGCAGCAACTACCGGGATGCGAGATTTACATTACTCCTCGGTTTGAAGACGCGCGGGCGATCGCACATGCAGGAGCCGATATTATCGCCGTTGACGCGACTTTGCGAAACCGCCCTGCTGGCGAAGACTTAAAAACATTAATCGATCGCATTCACAGCGAATTAGGGAAATTAGTCATGGCGGATGTAGATACAATAGAAGCTGCGATCGCGGCGGCCCAAGCTGGTGCAGATACTGTCGGTACTACTCTTTTTGGCTACACTCCCCAAACAGAAAGTTTCTCGCCGCCCGGATTTGATTTGCTAGCGCAAATGGTGGCAAAGCTCAAGATTCCCGTTATCTGCGAAGGCGGAATCTCTGGGCCCTCCATGGCTAAAAAAGCATTGAATTTAGGAGCAACGGCTGTTGTTGTCGGTGGAGATATTACTGGAATTGATATTAAGGTGACAGCCTATGCGTCGGTGATAGGAAAATAAATAGGAAATTGTAGAATAAGAACTCTACGGGATTTTACGTATTTATGTATCTGCCAATAGGCATATTTATGTCGGTCACTAAAGAGCTAAAAGTTGTCATCGCTGTATCCTCCCCGAAATAATCCGGATGAGAATTAGATCTGCCTGTTAATTGAATGAAAGAGCAGATTAATTAATTAATATGGCTAGCGATTTTTCTTTTAACTCTAAAGTCCGATTAAACAAAAATACCTCGGATAATCCTGGACAGCAACGCAGTCGATCGCTCCAAGTGATGGTTTTTATGCTGATCGTCACTACATTAGTGGCGATGCCGATGTTTCGTCTAGCCGAACTGCAACTAATACAGGGAGCATACAACCGCCAGCGGGCGGAAAATAACCGCATTCGCCCTGTCTCTGTCGCCGCCACTCGCGGTCAAATTTTAGACCGCAACGGCAAAATTTTTGCAGCCAGCCGCGTATCGCGATCGGTCTATTTGTGGCCAAAAGAGCGATCGGCCTTGGAGTGGCAAGAAGTCGCCGCTACACTCGGTCCGATCGTCAAAGTTCCCGCAGCCGAAATCATCAAAAAAATCGATGAAGCAGGCTACAAATCAGCATTACCAGTGCGAATTAGTAAAAATATCGATGTCGCTACTTTCGTCGCTTTGGGAGAACAAAGCAATACTTTGCGCGGCGTTGAAATTCGCGCCGAATCGAGCCGAGACAATCCCAACCAGCAATTAGCAGCTCACCTTTTGGGATACGTCGGCGAAGCTAGTTTAGATCAATTAAAAGCCAATCCTGCATATCCGATGGGCATGATCGTCGGTCAGATGGGAGTTGAAAAATTAGCTAATCCAACTTTAGAAGGTGTTTGGGGAAACCGTTTAATTGAGGTGAATGCTAAGGGCGAGGAAATCCAAGATTTAGGTGTAAAAGATCCTATTCCCGGCAAATCGGTGCAGCTAACTTTAGATTTAGATATGCAGAAAACTGCGGAAAAAGCTTTGGGCGATCGCCTGGGTGCCGTTGTGGCGATCGACGTAAAAACCGGCGCTCTTTTAACAATGGGTAGTTGGCCCACATTTGACCCCAACATTTTCACCCGCAAGGTGACTCAAAAAGAATGGGAGCGGCTGCAAGGGCCAGAAAAACCCTTTTTAAATCGCGCTGTTCAAGGCTATCCAGTCGGGAGCACTTTTAAGATTGTCACTTCTGTCGCCGGGATGGAGTCGGGCAAGTTTTCTCCTGACTCGACTTTGGAATCATCTTCTTCAATTACGATCGGCGGAATTTCTTTCAACGAACACGGCGCAGGTAAAGGCGTCATCGGTTTCCGCGATGCTTTAGCCTACAGCAGCAATACGTTTTTCTATCAAGTAGGCATGGCTGCCGGGCCGGAACAAATGTCGAAATGGGCTAAAAAAATGGGCATTGGTGGCACTATTAATTTAGATCTTTTGGGGATAGACGGCGCCAATCACGGTCAAGTGCCGATACCGGCAGAGAAAAATAAAATGTATGGGGAAGATTGGTACGTCGGCGATACCGTCACAATGGCGATCGGTCAAGGTTTGGTACTTTGCACGCCCCTAGAATTGGCAGTGATGGTATCAACAATTGCTAACGGCGGTTCGCGAGTGCAGCCGCATTTGTTGGCATCTCAAACCAATACACCCCTCACCAAAAGAATCCCAACAGGGATTAAACCTTCTACTTTAAAGGTCATTAAAGAAGGATTGATTGACGTGGTGAAAAAAGGTACAGGCCGCGGTCTGAATGACGGTACTATTCCTTTAAGTGCTGGTAAGACAGGGACTGTGGAAATGCCCGGTCATCCTGACAATTCGATGTATGTGGGTTTTGCTCCCGCTGACAAGCCGGAAATTGCGATCGCAGTTATAGTCGAAGGCGGAGGATTTGGTGCCGTCTCGGCCGCACCAATTGCTCACGAAGTATTTAAAACCTATTTTCAAAAGCAAGGTTTTAAACCTACGAATAAGCCTTTCTAGTCCTGACTTATATTATGTCTCGTCAATTACCCGTTATAAAAACGTTTGATCGTTCGGACTTTAGTCCTCAGATGGATGTGGACTAAAGTCCGAACGATCAAACCAATCTTATTACGGTTCGAGGGGACATGATATTAATTGTTGACTGTTGACTGTTCGTATTTTATGATGTAGGGTGCGCGGGCGCACCTTTTTCAATTTCCCTCAAAGTTAATTAATATTATGTCCGGTCACTAAACGTTATCAAGTTTGATCGTTCGGACTTCAGTCCTCTCTCATTTGATAAGGACTGAAGTCCGAACGATCAAACCTAGCTAATTTGATGCTGCGTCCTGGACTTTTCGGCTAATCTGACTGTTGGCAGATACAGAGGATTTAAACTTTATTAATCCCTCTTTCTAAAATAATCATCTCCGAGCCAACAACCGGACTTCTAGCTATTAACTTTCCTTCCAAGTTGGCAATTTGTAACTTGCTGAAATCGAGGGAGTTAGCTTCTTTCCACATTTGACTCGCGAGCTGATTTTGCTCTACATCGCTGAGTTTGTACCAATCTTCAGCGACTTTGACAGTCAAAAGACCGATCGAGAAATCAGCATCAACAGACTTAACTAAACCGCCGCCCAGGCGATTCGTAATGTCAGCAACTTGAGTCTGAATCGCCGCAATCAGCGACTGTTCCGGCGTCAGCGGCGGCGGGATAATTTCTACAGGTTCCGGTTTTTTCGGAGCCGCTAAATCGGGCAATTTACTTTTAAAATTAGTGGGTGCAGGCTGAGAATTTGCGATCGCCTCTGGAGATTTCGCTGTTCCCGGCGCCACCAAATCGTCAAAGGTTGGCGGTAACTGCTGTGCTGCTGGAAAAGGCGCTTTTGCTACTTTCTGGGGCGGTTTTCCCGAGAAACTGTTGAGAGTTAAACCGATCGCAACGATGAGAATTGCAGCTAACCCCGCGTTTAAAATTGGATCGGACAGCTTGGCGTTTGCAGATGCAGGTAGCAGATCCCGCACTAGCCGCACAATACTTTGCCAAAGTACACCGACTTTCTGTAAAAAACTGCCGCCGGTGGGTTTTGATACAGGCTTTTTCTCGAATTTTACCGCAGCTTTTGGCGGGGGCGCGCTGTTAACTTCCGCAGCAACAGCAGGAGTTGTTGTTGCTGAGTCAGAAGCGGTGGGCGCGATCGGCAATTCTGACTGCGACAATGGTTCTGCTGCTAATTTTTTCCCTTTTTTTCCCAAATTCCCGATCGAGCTCATCAAACCTTTGATTCCCTGATTTGTGGGAACAGCGCTGCTGGTCTTTTTAGCTGGGCTGCTAGTCGCGGCGGACTTTTTCGGCGAGTCTACCTCCGGTGTCGGAGATTGAGACGGTTCTGGAGTTGGTGGGTTTAGTTGTTCTTCTGACATTTTTTCTGCCTTGGAGCGTTACAAATATATATCTAAACAGGATAAATTTTAGTTGAGCCATCTCAGCCTTAATTTATCATTTCATTAGTTGTAACTGAATCAAAATGAGCATCAAACGCCGTCACTTTCTAATTTTAGGCAGTCTGGGCACCTTAGGTTTTGCCGGAGTCTGGAAAATGCTTCAGCTTCGGACTTCCTGGGGTACAGACGCCAATGCTGCTGAGCCTTCTAACGTTGAGGCGCAAAGGGCGATCGTCCAATTGCCGGCCTCACCGCCTATTTTACGCTTTATTTCGGTGGCCGACACCGGTACCGGGGCTGAAGGTCAGTATGCTGTAGCTGAGGCGATGGCGCAATATCACCGGGAAAATCCTTTTAATGTTGCTGTTCTTGCCGGCGACAACATCTACAATAACGGCGAAATTGAAAAAATCAATGCTGTTTTTGAGAAGCCTTATCAGCCGTTATTGCAGCAAAACGTCAAATTTTATGCTTGTTTGGGAAATCACGACATCCGCACTGCTAACGGCGACCCGCAAGTTAAATATCCGGGTTTTAATATGCAAGGTCGCTACTATACTTTTCGGCGCGATCCGGTACAGTTTTTTGCTTTAGATACCAATCACAATGCTGATTGGGAAAATCAGCTTGTTTGGCTGGAGAAAGAGTTGAGTCAAAGCACCGCACCGTGGAAAGTTGTGTTCGGCCACCACCCGATTTATTCCTCGGGCGTGTACGGCTCGAATCAATCTTTTATTAAGACTTTTACGCCTTTGTTTCAAAAGTACGGCGTGCAGGTTTATATCAACGGACACGAGCACAGTTACGAACGCACTCGCTCGATTGACGGTACGACTTATCTAGTTTGCGGGGCCGGCGCGGGCACTCGTCCGGTGGGGCGTTCTGAGTGGACGGAGCATTCTGCGACGCGCCTGAGTTTTGCGACGTTTGATGTCTATGAAGACCGGATGTTTGTCAGTTCTATCGGTACTGACAACCGGGTTTTTGACCGGGGAGTGCTAAAAGTGCGATCGGCTTAATTCACATTATATTTAGGAGCCAACAATATGAATAGGGGTTGTAGAGCCAATAAAACTGGTTTTGTTTTAGAAGCAACTGTAGAAGGTACGTTGAGAGGTCACGGATATCTCGAAATATGTCCCGAGTTGCCGAAAAAGCGCAAGCTAGATTGGCTCTTGCTCTCTACGGCAAATCCCAAGCGATATGCTAAACAGGTTTATATCGGTTCTAGCATTTACGAAACTGAAATAAATGTCGATTTTTATATTGTTGGTTCTGGTTCGTTTCCTCTCGGTCTAATTGTTGAGTGCAAGTGGCAAGAAGATAAAGGTTCCGTTGATGAGAAGTATCCTTATCTCAATTTAAATATTAAAACTTGTTATGGGGTTCCAACTATTGTGATCGTGGGCGGTGACGGGATGAGGCAAGGTTCGATCGACTGGTTCAAAAAACAAATTCCCGACAATCAAAATCTCTTGGGGGTTCACAAGCTCGAAGGTTTTATTACCTGGGCCAACAAACATCTGTAATCACGCATTACCGATCGCGATCGCCCTTTTTCCCTTCCCTACAGTTGCATTTTTTGAGGAAACTGCTATTATTTACGATAACGCAGCATTCAAATATTTTTATTTTACCAAATTGAATTTAATAATGGTAATAGTGGCAAAAATAAAATTTTACTCACCACTCCCATTATCTAAAATATACCCCAAAAGTCCAGACAAATCAATAGGTAATAATTCCTTTTTTCCTCGCGGATTTTGAAACCCAGTTTCTACAATAATTCTTTGTGAACACCTAGAAATATACGACTAATCAACCAGGCTTGTTGGTTGCCGATCGCCCTTTTTCCCTTCCCTACAGTTGCATTTTTTGAGGAAACTGCTATTATTTACGATAACGCAGCATTCAAATATTTTTATTTTACCAAATTGAACAGTTTTAGGAAGTATAATTTAATAATGGGAATATTGGTAAAAATAAAATTTAACTTACCACTCCCATTATCTAAAATATACCCCAAAAGTCCAGACAAATCAATAGGTAATAATTCCTTTTTTTTCGGCGGATTTTGAAACCCGGTTTCTCCGATTTTTTTGTTTTGTAACGATAAATATACGAAAAAACCGGGTTTCTGAGGTCACAGTTTCATTGTTTATACATCAGGGCGAGAAACCCGGTTTCTCTGATTTTTTTGTTTTGTAACGATAAATATACGAAAAAACCGGGTTTCTGAGGTCACAGTTTCATTGTTTATACATCAGGGCGAGAAACCCGGTTTCTACAACTTTTGGGTTGAATAACGATAAATACACGAAGAGGTTTCTACAACTTTTGGGTTGAATAACGATAAATACACGAAGAAACCGGGTTTCTGAGGTCACAGGCTGCCGTACAAAATATGTTTAGCGATAGACTTTGCAAAGAGTGTTTATTTAAACTGAACTTATTAATAATTCCTTGACTGGGCCGCGCTTGCAACTCTTAGAGTTAATTCCCCTTGCTGCTGATATTTCAATTAGTTTAGGGTGCGGAACAATCTTAAAAGCTTGACTATCGCTGTAGATTTGTTTAATGAAATCGCAGTTAGAATTAGATAGCATAACTTTGACGCCCCGTTCGGAAAGTTCTGCAAACACATTTCTCAGTTGAAGCTGTTCGGATTCTTTGAAATTATCTCGGCTGTAAGCGGTGAAGTTACTTGTGGTACTGATAGGATAGTAAGGTGGGTCAAAATAAACAAAGTCTTCGCTGCTTGTAGCAAAATCCAAAATTTCCGGGAATTTTCTGACTTGAATTTGAGCGGGCTTGAGTAAAGATGAGACCGATCGCAATAAATCTGGTTGACAAATGTTAGGATTTTTGTATCTGCCTATGGGAACATTAAATTCACCTTTGGAGTTTTCTCTGTAGAGGCCGTTGTAACAAGTTTTATTGAGGTAGATCAGCCGTGCTGCTTTTTCTGTGTCTGTGTTGTAGGAGCGCGATCGCACCCAGTAATAATACTCTTTATTGTGCTTGCTGTGTTCAGAGGCGTGCTCGAACAAAAGCTCAATCAGATCCTCAACTTTATCCCTGACACAGCAATAAGCATTAATCAACTCAGGATTAATATCTGTTAACACAGCTTGCACAGAAGGGTGCTCTTGTGCTAAGTAAAAAAATACGGCTCCGCCACCCAAAAAAGGCTCGTAGTAAGTGGTGAACTTTTCGGGAAAATAAGGTTGATATTGTCCAATCAACTTAGTTTTACCTCCCGCCCATTTCAGAAACGGACGCGGCAAGACGAAAGAATGTGCGGCAGCAGACATTTAGGTAGAAATAACAGCCCTATAATATTTATCACAACTACAACTCAATAGAAATACTTCTCTCATTCGTTACCGGAGGTCGCGTTCCGGCATTGAACAGACTCAGACCCGATCGCACGACCAAAACTTTTCGTTAGAATTATATATATTAGCACCGCCCTGGAAGAATGCCCGATCGCCCGATCGCCCGATTTAGCTCCGGCTGTGCCAAAATTGTCTAACTCGCTCACAAGTGTTACCAGTCAAAGATCGAGCTGTAACACTTTACCCCACCTGTACTCATGCAAGATTTCATTAATAACGTCTCTCGCTACCCCCGCTTTTTCATTACGATTTGTCTGGGGATTTTCTTTTTCCTGTTCGAGCGACTCAAGCCCCTGCTCGATCGACCGGCAACTGCGATCGCCCTGATTACTTCGATTGTAGCGACTTTTGTCTTTCTAACTTTTACACTGCGTGCCATGTTAGGTCTGAGTCCGGTTTAAAGGCAAAATTTCTGCCCGAAAAAGCCGGCCCCCTCTGACAAACAGTGGCCCGCAAACCAGGAACGTAGAGGGTTTGCGGGTTGCGACTTCTGAGTTTGAGTTGAAACGCTAACCCCCGAAATAAGTGCAACTCTTCGCGTGCGATCGCACACTTGGCAATAGTTGCTGCGATAGATTAAAAGAGGAAGAAAGTTACCCTAGTTATGTGAGCGCTCCTCAACCTTGGCGCAAGCAAACATTACCTCCCGTGCAGCACAACAGTTTCCGGCTATCAACACCACTGGGGAAATACTGCACCTCTGTTTCCCCCATTCCGACTTAATCCTTAGGAAGCGGCACACCCCGCCCCGCTTTCCTCTCCCGTTAACCTGACGGTATCACGAGAGTTTCCAGCGGACAAGACAGATGAAATTTGAACATATCTATCAATTTTTTCAAGACCCACCTCCTGTTTATCTCAACAAGGAACTAGCAGTGTGCTACATTCTCTCGGTGTTATTGCGCGGAGATTCCTACGGTACAGAACTCATCGGACAGCTAGAAAGGGAATTCCCCATCTACCGACTTTCTGATACCGTCCTCTACAGCGCTTTGAAATTTCTCGAAGATGAAGCCGTCATTACCGGTTACTGGAAAAAAGTAGAAGGACGCGGCCGCCCCCGCCGGATGTATCAAATCCTCCCCGAGTGGCGGCACCAAGCTCAAGACCTGGCTCGTCTGTGGCACGACTATATCGGTCAGGGAAACGGCGCGTCAGGGCGTCGCCCCCGAGCCCTAGAAACTGGTCACACGGGTTAGCCTGCGTTGAAATCCGATGGCTAAACCCTTGAGATGCGGCTGCTACTAGCAAAGCGAATTGTCGGATTGCCTTCGCTTTGCCAGCATCGCCGCACAGCGATTAGAGTAGCGATTCACTACGTCAGGACTTACGCACGGTCACTTGAGAATTAAGGATGATGGGGAGATATGGGAATTGGGTGATGGGGAGAAAAACGCATTGCTAGAAAGCTTGCCGAGAATTTGGGTTAAAAAGTGTCTGCGTAAGTCCTCGATCGCTTTCCTCTGTAAACTTATGTAAAGTAATAGTGGATAATTTCAATTACACAAACTTCTACCGATGGATACTACTGTTCTTTCTTCAACCTTTGTGATGACGCTGCTGTTGGCTGTTGGCTTGTTTTTCTTCATCAAGGCCTCAGTCAAAGATCGCATCGAACAAGTCAAGCTTGCTTCCGAGAGCGCCCAAGAGTTACTGTTAACCCAGCTACAAGAGTATTTTGCTGCTAGGGCTTACCGAGTTGCAGCCGTTGATGCTCCCAACTATAAAGTCACCTTTGAGGGTTTTGTGCGGCCGAGTTGGTTTTTAGCTATCTTTTTAACTTTGTTGAGTGCAGGCGGCGCTTTGTGCTTGGGACTGGTTTTAGGAATGCTAGTACCGCAGCAAGGTAAAATTTTCCTAGGTTTGGTACTGCTGTCGCCGTTGACGGGGGTATTTTACTGGAAAAAAGCCGGACGCTCCGAGCAAGTCCTTCTCAAACTCGAATCAGTTGCTGACTCGGAAAGCCCAACTAAAAGCTTTGTTACTGTCAGAGCTCACCGCGACGAACTAGCAACAATGCAAAAAGCTTTAAATTTGAAACCGCTGGAAGATTAAAAGTTTGGCGCGAAACGTTTTTTGATATGCTAGATGCCGTGCTTCGACTTCGAGCCGACAAAAGGATTGCTGCTGGCAGCTCTGTCGTTGGCCCGAAAGTTCGATCGGGCACAGTCAAACGATTTTAGATTGTGAGATTTTAGATTTATTCTACAGATGAATCTGGGAGCTTTAATTTTCGTCTCAAATTTGGGGTGGATCGCAAATCGATTCGGGGCTTGTATCCGTTTTTGGGCAGAGTCAAAAAAAACCATTATCCTGAGAGTGCCAATTGTGCCGATCGCCCTTTCAAGGACGATCTATCCTGTTGCGATGGCTCCTTACACCTTAACTTCCCAAGGATTTTTCGCGTAAATTTCAGTTGGCACTCCCCAGACAATGAGAACTCTCGCGCTTTTGTTAAAAGAGCTAGAAAAACATTGCTGTCAATGTTTTGACCTAAACATTTCGATCTATGCGCGACTGGCGGACACCGCAGGAATTTTTTCTGCGGTTGCTTCCAGCATCACCTTTAAGCTGGGAAACAAGAAATGGTTCTCTTCTACGTATTGGGCTCCGAACAAACCTTTTTCAGCCCAGAAGTATCTGTCGGTGGTATGCTCGTTACGCTTGACCAACAGTAAAGCTGGGGGAGCAATGCCTTCGGCATGGATGAACTTGCGAGCCGCTGTTACGGGTTTATCTTCGCCGCTCTCGATGCTATATTGAGGCACACACTCTAAAATTCTGCGTCCTTCTTGTCGGCGGCGACTTTTGCGCTTGCGTCTCCTGGCCAATTTCTTTACCTCCTCTGTGAGCAGACAGTGTGAGCAGACAGTATGAGCAGACAGGTTTTGACATACTCCCCAGCCCTAAAGACATGGGGATTCTGGTGGATTCAAACAGCTTTTCTCAAGCACAGCTTGTCTGATATTGCCGAGCATCCTCGGTTGATGCCCCAACCTATCTCAGATTTTTTGGATTATAGAGTTGAGACCGGATTTTTACATCTGGCGAATCAACAATAATATGATTCAATCATCAAAGCTGTCCCGATCGGACGTGGCTTTAGATCCAATTTTTAGGTAATCATAGCTACCAAATCCGAGGCCAGTATATCCGTTCTAGCTCTAAACTTCAAGTGTTTTTAATATATCGACATAATCTTAACATTCGTGTCGATCGACAAAAGTGCAGCGGTTGTGGTAATGTGGGCCGGAACTTGCGGCATCAGCCAAGCTTGGGGATTTGTGGAAGATAGGCAGGCGGGGCTTTAAAGCAATGGTGTTTGTGAAAGCTGAATCCTGGGAACCGATCGGCCTGCAATCACAGCCCACAGACGAGAAATTTAACAGTCTCCAATCTGTAATGGGGGGCCGAGCAGTTGTAATTTACTTAAAATTCCGTTAGAGATCTTAATGTGGCGCTCATGTTAATGCCAGCCAGTTCAGAATTTGTCAAGCTTTGTCGATCGCAGGTGGCGATCGCCGTCAGTTTGGGCGCGACATTCAGCGCAGTATATCTGACACAAGAGCTGGTAGAAGGCAGCGAGGCAAAGTTGGTGCCGATCGCAGTTTATCCAGAAAGCTCAGTCGAACCAGAAAATCAGGAGTTGAGGCTGGAATCGGCTGTAAGCTCGACAGTGAAACCGATGCCGCGGCGGTTGGCTGCGCCGGCTTTGGCTGTGGAAGCATCAACCGCGGGTGCGATCGCGCCCGAGCCGCTTCCGGGTTGTGAAAACCGGGACAATCAGTGCCAAGGCCCGGAGAATGTGTGGCAGCAACGGAAGCAAATTGTGACGCCTCTGATACACGAGGGAGCTGTCATGGGACTCCTGGTCAGCGGTAGGCAAGACAGGGCTTGGAACGATCGAGAGGAGGCTCAGATACAACAAATTGCTCGCACCTTAGCCCTAGCCTGCATTTTAGACCAGCGATCGCAGTGGATGCAGCAGGAATTGGGATCTTCTCGGCAAATCCAGGCTCAGGTTTACGACACGATGCACAACTTGCTGCACCAGTTCAAGAGTCCGCTGACAGCGCTGCGAACTTTTGGCAAACTGTTAGCGCGCAGGCTGGTACCAGAAGACAAAAACCGCAGTGTGGCTGTTAGTATTGTCCGAGAGAGCGATCGGCTCTCTGAATTGCTCGGCCAGTTCGATCGCACAGTAGACACCGGCGAAGCAAATCTCAGACTCCCATCAGGCACTTCAGAAACAGCAACATCCAATATCGAATTAATCCAGCATTCTCCTCTGTCGCTGTCGCCTGCGGCCAATTTGGACGAATCCTGTGCAGTGCCAGAAGTCTTAAAACCGCTGTTAATTTCCGCTATGGCGATCGCATCGGAAAGGCATCTGTCATTGTTAGCCGACATTCCGGCGGATTTACCACCAGTCTCGGCGAGCGATCGAGCTTTGCGCGAAGTTTTGAGCAACCTAATTGACAATGCTTTGAAATATACCCCCGCCGGCCGCCAAATTTATATTAAAGTAAGCTACGAAGCGAACCACCGCCCCTTACCTGCCATAGCAGTTGCAGTCAGCGACACAGGTTCCGGCATTCCCCCCCAGGATTTAGAGCATTTATTTGAGCGACACTACCGGGGAGAAAAAGCTCAGACAGAAATTCCCGGTACAGGATTGGGTTTGGCGATCGCCCGCGATTTAGTCCGCCAAATGCAAGGAGAAATCCAAGTATTTTCCCCAGTAAATCCGGAATGGCTGCCATCTAGTGCAGCTCATTTATATCCAACGGATAGCGGCACTACATTCGTCGTTTGGCTGCCGGTAAAGAAGGAGAACAACTGTTTGTAGTGCGGACTTCAGTCCGCTCTTCGGTTGCGGACTGAAGTCCGCACTACAAGCCTTACTTATTGGGGTCAATAGATCGGACATGATATCATTGCCAATCTAAAATTAAAAATATAAAATAGTCTCACAAACTCTATACCTGGGAAAAACCATATAAAGCATCTGCCTTTATTCGATAAAATTCCCAACTTTTCAACTTTTTTAGAAAAGCTCAAAAAACACTTTTTTACCGTACCATTTTTAGTTATTTTCAACACTCTGACTGTCTTAATTTTAGGCGGGCTGAGCCTGTACGCCAAACTCAACAACCAGGGAGACGGAGTTGAACGCCTCTTTAGCGATCCTTTTAATTCCTGGTTCCCTTACGAAGGCCTTCTCACGGGAATTTCCGAAGTCCTGTGGTGCATCCCAGTCGCAATTTGTGCCTTTACCTTCGGAGTTTTGCGCCAAAAAGACCCGCGCAGTCGATCGGCAATATTCTTCTTTTTTAGCGCTTTACTGCTGGGAGTCTTTTTCCTGGATGACAGGTTTCGGATGACGTTGATTCTTTCTCGGTTGGGAATATCTAAGAAATTAATTTATTTGTGTTATGGTAGTGGCGTTTTCCTTTACGCATTTAATTTTTGGCCATACATCAAAACCACTCCTTACCTGCCCTTAATCGCCGCATTCCTCTTATTTGCTATCTCGCGGTTTGAGGATATTATAAATACTCGAAGTCTAGGAGTACACGCCATGTTAGAAGATGGCACTAAGTTATTAGCTCTTCTGAATTTAGCTTTGTACTTTTGGCACGTATGTCATCAAGAAATTTGGCGAAATTTGACAGTTGATAGTTGATAGTTGACAGTTGACAGTTGACAGTTGACAGTTGGGAGTGGGTAGTGGGCATTAATCAGTCGTCATTAGTCAGTAGTTAGATGGAAAAATCAAGAAATAAGCAAGATAAGCTATTGACCAATGCCCCATGCCCAATGCCCCATGCCCCATTCCCCAATTACCCATTCCCAATTACAAACAAACTTTTCAGGTTTTTTTTATTCCTCTGGTTAAAACTGTCAGGCAATCCCCGAAACCGCTGGAAATTGGGAAATTGAAACCCGCGAACATCAGCCAGTAACTTTGGCGTAGATTTTACCGCCGAAGTTGCAGCATGAAAGGCAATTTCTTTCTCTACTGTTAACACATTTCCGTAAAGATTGGCAATTATTTCTTGACCCCCGACAGTCATTTTCAAATGCTGCAATCCTTCTTGAATGTAGGGATACACAACATTCCAAAAAAACTTGGGATAGCCCGATCGCAAATCTGCCGGATGGCGGTAGCCTAGATTTTTATTACTACCTATTTCTTCAAATTCATAAAACAGCGCCGGTATTTTTTGCAAGTAGCGGGGGTCGCTGAGTTGACCGAGCAAATCTGCTGCCCGCACTAAGCCGGCATAGTTGCCAGTACAAGAGTGTTCTTCGTCATTAGGTACGGGAAAGCGAGTCAATTCAATATTTCCCATAATAGCCTCCGCATCGATCAAATCATGACCAACAAAATGTTCTTGCACGAACATTTTCCCTCTGTCTACGTGATAGGGAGTTAAGCTAGCATCAGTTGTACCCGATTCTAGATAAATTGTATTGTTATCTATGCCAGTGGCATACAATCTTTGGCTTTGTCGATCTTGGGGGCAGATTCCTTTGACGTAACCGATATCGTGGCACAGCCAAGAAACGATCGCCTCCAGCCAATTTTCTCGGGAGATGTTTCCTTCGCTGAGGTATTTACCGCGCAATATTTCTTGCCCTACTAAGGTGACAAGAACTGTATGTTCGACATTGTGATAAAGAGCGTCGCTGCTGGCAATTTTTTCTAAAGCTAGGCTGACAACCTGTTCGATAAGTCGGGCGCTGTCAGATTTAATGTTCCCGTAAGTGTTTCGGTATTCGGCTTTTAAGCTTTCAGTTAAGGAACTGATGATGACTGTGGTGGGGTTCAACATTTGTAGTTACCTTGATGGCGGGTGATTGCGAACTATTGCATATTTGCAATTAGTCTGTCAGAGGAGTATTTTTTTTTCAAGAAGTCATTTGTGCAGTCAATCTAAAATCTAAAATCTAAAATCGATCGACTGGCTGTTGGTTTTTATTGTCACCGATCGCAATTGGCGATCGCAACCAGAAAAGCTCATAATTTTGACAGTTTTTGCACCCCAGCAATTTCCCGCTGATTGGGGATCTACGGCAATACCTCATAAAAACTCATAAAACCTCAGGAAAGCGAAGAAGCAGCTAATTCGACTCGGAATTGGCCGTGCAACCCCTCAGCTCGGCTTTTGGCTTGAATATTTATCCGCGAGGCTATACAATTTATCAAAAGTCTTGCTATCAAGGAAGTGTTGGATTTCTTTGCTACAACCAACCTACAGCAGGCAAGTTCCCAAGCCTGACAGCCATCAGCGATTCCCCAATCTAAAATCTACAATCTACAATCTAAAATCTACAATCGAAATACCTTAGTAGAAAAATGAATATTAAAGAAGCTTTAGAATTTATAGAAAACTCAGTTCACCTCAAAACTGGCAAACACCTCAACGATTTGGAAAGGCAGGTTTTTATCGGGACTTGGCAAGGACAAACCTACGAGCAGATTTACCCATTAAACCCGGAATATGTCGAAAAAGATGTAGGATACAAGCTGTGGCAGAAGCTGTCAAGTATCTTGGGAGAGAAAGTTACAAAAAAGAACGTGCGAGGAGCCATAGCTCGCTCGATCGCGCGGCAGGAAATGCGATCTGCAGAGCATCTACAACAGCCTTCCCAGACTGAGCCGAGAAATGCGAAAAATCAGGGAAAACAAGTTTTTATTAGCTATTGCAACCAAGAACCCGATCTGAGTTTGGCACTGGAGCTTGCGGAAGGCATAAATGGGACGGGACACCAAGTATTTGCAGCAAATATTGGGGCGGTTTATCCCGATCGCGAATCAGCAAAAAACTGGCTTTCTCAAATTGACTTTCAATTAGAACAGTGTGACTATTTTTTGTTGCTGCTGTCTGGGGAAACGGCAGTTAGCGAAATAGTCATGGAAGAATTGCGGAAAATCAAAGAATTGCGCTACAGGCGCCTACATTCGGCGCCTGCCGTGTTGCCAATTCGAGTCAATTATCCCCCCAGCATACGGCTAAACCACGACTTGCGGAACTACATCAACGATACTCAGCAGCGCGAGTGGACATCGCCGGCTGACACGGCACTGCTGCTACAAGAAATCAACCAAATGCTGTTAGAAACAGTCGCTGGAGAAAGCACAGTACAGCCAGCAGGTACAGCGCAAACAGATACAGAAGATGACATATCCGCAGGATTTATAGTTAATTTAAACCTGCTGGCGCCAGAGCATTCTTTCCCTAAAAGTGCGGCCAATACTGTAACCATTTCTCGGACTCTGCCACTTTCAAATCCTCCATCACCCGCCGCAGAGCCGCAGATTCCCCAAGGACAAGTCAGGCTGGATTCGGCTTTTTATGTCGATCGCGTTCCCTGGGAAGCTCAGTGTTACAAGGAACTTTTGCAGCCGGGAACTTTAATTAGAATTAAAGCACCGAGACAAATGGGTAAAACTTCGTTAATGGCGAGGATTCTTTATCAGGCAAAAGAACAAGGCTACCGCACTGTTCCTCTGAGTTTTCAACACGCAGATGCTGCGTCATTTACCAATCTCAATGCACTGCTGAGGTGGTTCTGCACCAAGATTACGCGCAAGCTGCGTTTGCCTCACCAAATTGACGATTATTGGACGGATACTTACGGCAGTAAAGATAATTGTACGGCTTATTTTGAAGATTGTTTGTTGTCGGGAAACAATGCACCGCTGGTTTTGGGATTGGATGAAGTCGATCGCGTTTTTCAGTATCCTACAATTGCTGATGATTTTTTTGGACTGCTAAGGGCTTGGTATGAAGAAGCGGGCTATGGCGACAGCGATAGCGAACTGTGGGCAAAACTGCGTTTGGTGGTGGTACATTCAACAGAAGTTTACATTCCGCTGAACGTAAATCAATCGCCTTTTAATGTTGGACTGCCAATAGAATTGTCCGAGTTTAGCGCCGAACAAGTGGCGGATTTAGCGAGAAGGCACGGGCTGAATTGGCAAATAAATATAGTGGAAAAGTTGATGAATATTGTGGGCGATCATCCGTATTTGGTGCGAGTAGCATTATATCACATTGCTCAAGAATTTGCTCTTTTTAATCGAAGATTTTCAGGTTCTGCAAAAGAACAAAAAGATTTAGAGGAAAGTTTAGATCGACTTTTAGAACTTGCTCCTACTGAAGCGGGAATTTACGGCGATCATTTGCGCCGTCATTTGTGGAATTTGCAAGAACATCAGGAGTTAGCAGCGGCTTTTAGCAGGGTGGTAGCAGCTACTGAACCTGTAGAGTTAGAATCTGTGCTGGCGTTTAAGTTGCACAGTTTGGGGCTGGTGCAGTTGCGGGGAAATGAGGTAACTGTGCGCTTTGAGTTGTACCGTCAGTATTTTGGCGATCGGCTAAAATGTATTTAAGATTAATCTAACTTACAACACTCTTGTTGGAGGTAATAAAATGCCGTCTCCATTTCCAGGGGTAGACCCTTACTTAGAAAATCCTGAATTTTGGCCGGAAGTTCATCACCGCTTAATTACGGCGATCGCCGATGCGATCGGGCCTGCGCTGCGCCCGAAATACCGGGCGGCAATTGAAAAGCGGATTTATTTGAGCGAGGCCGAAGATAGCGATTTGTTGGCAATTCCTGACGTGACAGTATTCGATCGCCCGTCCACCGCCAGCCCATCTGTTATGACTGCAACGCTGCCCCATTCTGAACCGATGACTGTTACCGTACCAATATTGGAAGAAGCTAGGGAAGGCTATTTAGAACTCCGAGAGGTAGGTACAAATCGGGTAATCACAGTCATAGAAATTCTTTCGCCGAAAAACAAACGCACTGGGAAAGGTCGAGAGGCCTATGAAAATAAGCGACAAGAAGTGTTGAGAAGTGCCTCTCATTTAGTAGAAATTGACTTGCTCAGGGCCGGGAGACAAATGCCTGTAACTGGCGGGACTAACACGGATTATCGCATTTTAATTAGCAGGGCGAATCGCCGTCCAAAAGCTCAATTGTATGCTTTTACGGTACGAGAAGAAATTCCACCATTTTTCTTGCCATTGCAGCCGGGAGATACAGAATTTCAGGTAGATTTGCAAGCTTTGTTCAGCGGTGTGTATGACAGAGCGGGATTTGATTTGTCGATCGACTATGCTCAGCCACCCGTGCCGCGACTGAAGGAAGATGATGCTGTTTGGGCTAATGCACTTTTACAGGAAAGAGGAGTTATATGATTTTAGATTTTAGATTTTTGTTCGTAGTGTGGACTTTAGTCCGCAAAATGGAGCGGACTAAAGTCCACACTACAAACCGTTTTTGTTATGGCGATCGATCGGATCTGATATAAAATACTATCATTAAGTTAAGAAGAGTAAAATTTTTGATTTCCTTTGCATTTACCATCACTGGTACGCCAGTTTCTTTACAAACAAATAACCGAGCGTTACTTCAAGAGTGGAAAGCTCAAG
Source organism: Microcoleus sp. PH2017_12_PCY_D_A (assembly GCF_020738565.1). Taxonomy (NCBI): domain Bacteria; kingdom Bacillati; phylum Cyanobacteriota; class Cyanophyceae; order Oscillatoriales; family Microcoleaceae; genus Microcoleus; species Microcoleus sp. PH2017_12_PCY_D_A. The sequence continues at coordinate 31,702 of NZ_JAEQCI010000103.1, forward strand.
TGCGCGAAACGGTTGCCGAAGCCTTGCCGATCGGAATGGAAGCTACTAGCGATCCAGTTCAAGTCATCATCACTCATTATTGCATTACTCAAACATCAGATTTAGATAACATCATTAAACCGATTGTAGATTCCATGAATTCTCTAGTTTACATTGATGACAGGCAAGTTACCGACCTCACAGTAAAACGGCGCAAACTTAAGGAATTAGTTGATTTTACTGCGATATCTCCTTTGATAGCCGAAGCGTTGGCTGCGGGGCAAGAATTTATCTATGTTAAAATTGACCTACCAACCGAGCCGATGGAGCTAAATCGATGATAGCAGCACTAGAAAAATTAGAAGCAACAGAAATTGTAGAGATTGCCGATAAATATCGCCAGCAAGGTTATCAAGTTTTGGTAAAGCCGAGGGATTATGACTGGCAAAAGTTTATTGCGAATCAGCAAATAGACTCGATAATTTGCACGGTTAAACAATCGGTCATCGCAGCATTAAAACCCCGTTCTCACGAGTCAAAAACGCAAAAAGATTTAGAGGAGGAGGCTAACGCGAGTTTGTATGACTATTCTTGTAAAGATGTAGAAGATATTCATTTTTACATGAAAAAAGCATTAGAAATGATCGAAAAAGGTAATTTCGAGCTTGCTACCTGTTCGATCGGATCTACGGGTGAAGCAGTGATGCGGATGGTAGCCGAACACCACTCGATTAATTTTGAAATTCAAGAACCGCCCATTTTGGCTCAAACATTCCTGGCTCACGGTTTGATGAATGGGGAGGATTATGAAGTTTTGGTGAGGGCGCTGGAAATTCGCGATCGCGTGATTTTCCAGCGAGAAAAGGTTACTGTTGAACTCAGTTTGGCGCGCCGTGCTTTTGAAGCATTGCAGCGTCTTTTAAGTCAATCGGGGCAAGTTGAAGGGTAATGAGGCTCTCAAAGGGCGATCGGCTGTGTATTCTACTCATTGAAAACAGGTTATGTATCAAGAAAAAAGCTCAGCCTACACTTACAAAGTTGGTGGACATTTGCCTCTAGATGTTTCCACTTATGTAGTACGAAAAGCGGATTCTGAACTTTATCAAGGCTTAACAAATGGCGAGTTTTGTTACGTGCTCAATTCTCGCCAGATGGGTAAAACTAGCTTGCGCGTGCGAACTATGCACAAGTTGCAAGCAGAAGGTATTGCTTGTGCGGCGATCGATCTAACTAAAATCGGTTCTCAAGATATCAATCCCGATCAGTGGTATGCAGGGGTAATTAGACGTTTAGTTACCAGTTTTAAGCTCGATTTGAATTTGAGATCCTGGGTGCGCGAGCGGGAATTTTTGCCGCCCGTACAGCGCTTGAGCGAGTTCGTAGAACAAGTTTTGCTGGAAAATATTCAGGGTAAAATTGTCATTTTTGTTGATGAAATAGACAGCATTTTGAGTTTAAATTTTCGGGCAGATGACTTTTTTGCATTCATCCGTGCTTGCCATGAATTCGATCGCCTGACTTTTGCTTTGCTGGGGGTTGCGACTCCTTCGGACTTGATTAAAGATAAATACTGTACGCCTTTTAATCTCGGCCGCGCTGTCGAATTGTATGGCTTTAAACTGCACGAAGCTCAACCTCTGGTGCAAGGTTTAGCAGGGAAAGTTAGCTATCCTGAGTCTGTTGTAGAAAATGTGTTGATTTGGACGGGAGGACAGCCGTTTTTAACTCAAAAAATTTGCAACTATATTTGGCAACAAGCCGAAAATTTTCCGGCAAAAATCCCTCAGGATAAATCTTCGATCGCAGATTGGGTGGAGAATTTAGTACAGACGCAAATTATTGACAATTGGGAAGTTCAAGACGAACCGCCGCATTTGAAAACAATTCGCGATCGCATTCTCAGAAGCGGACAGCGTACTGAAACTTTGCTTAAGATTTACCAGCAAATTTTAATTGCTTCTGACTCGTGCAGCGAAGCTAAAATTCCCGCTGATGAAAGCCTCGAACAAATGGAACTGCGATTGTCTGGTTTGGTTGTGAAGCGAGGGGGGATTTTAAGTATTTATAATAAAATCTATGCCTCTGTATTTAATCGAAATTGGACGAAAAAAGCTTTGGCTGCTCTGCAACCAGACTTTAAACAATTAGTTGCCCATCAAGAACACAAAGTCCTATCTATGCTCAACAGTATGGAAGGCAGAGATTTTGAGGATGTGCTCTATGAAATTTTGGGTTCGATTACTATTAAACTAGGGGAATTGATGAGTGTCGATCGCATTACAATATTTTTTATAGATAAAGATAAAAATGAACTGTGGTCGATTATTGCCAGAACGACAAACAGCAATTCGACAAAGATTCAAATTCTGGCTAACAATCCAACAGCAGGCAGAGTGACAATTTATAAAAAAGCTGTCAGCATTCCCAGCGATTTATCGGAAACTTGGTATTCAGATGTAGTGGAAGAGCAAGATAGAAAGACTGGTTACAAAATTTACAGCAATTTGACCTCACCTATGTTGAATGAAAAGGGAGATATATTTGCTTTTGTGCAGTTGGTTAACAAGCTAAAAGAACAGCACAATCCGGCAGGAATTTTTTCTGAAAAAGTCGAGATAGAAGGGTTTACAGAAGTCGATCGTACTTTAATCGGGAAGTATGCTCCAGCTATTCAGCGGTTGTTGGAAAGGTGTCAATCTTGTTACAAGTTAACTCAAAGATTGCAAGCTTCAGAAGCTTTGACGGAAGCAACGCGATCGGTCTCTCAAAGCAGTTTGGATTCGGAAGAAATTATCACTAAAGTGATGGAAGCTGCTAAAAGATTGATGAATGCCGATCGCAGTACGCTTTGGCTTTTAGAACGCGAAACAGGGCAACTGTGGACAAAAATCCGCTTTGAAGATGGCTCGGTTCGCGAACTCAGGATCGAAGTCGGACAAGGTTTTGCGGGTCAAGTTGCTGACAGCGGCAAACCTGTAAATATTCCCTTCGATTTGTACGAACATCCCGAATCAATAACTGCAAAACAAACCGATCAAAAAACCAAATATCGTACTTGCAGTTTGTTGTGTATGCCTGTTTGCAGTCCTGACGGTGAATTAGTTGCTGTGACTCAATTAATTAACAAAAGAAGACCGGGAGATTTCCCGGAATATGACCCGGAAACGTGGCCGGAAGCACCGGAATGCTTTCAAGACAGCTTTGATGCTAACAGTCAAAAGTATATGCAAATTTTTAATACTCAAGTCGGGGTGGCGCTGCACAATGCGAGACAATTTGCGGCGATGAAACAGCAGGCTGAATATCACCCCCAAAATGTGGTCAGCCAAACTCTGGCTATGCTAAATCAGGTGATGGACGGTCAGGGTTTTGATGATATTCTTGATGCTACTTTGCGATCGATTACTTTGAAAATGGGTAAGTCTTTGAATGCCGATCGCACAACAATTTTTCTTTTGGACGAAGAAAAAAATGAGTTTTGGTCGATTATTGCTGAGGCTGATGTTGAGGGCGATCGATCTTTAGAAATTCGCGTTGCCGCAGATAAAGGAATTGTCGGTCATGTGGCCTGCACCAAACAAAGCATCAATATTCCGTTTGATTTTTACGACGATCCGCGATCGGAAACGGCAAAGGCATTAGATATCAAAAATGGCTATCGAACTTATACTATGTTAACACTTCCTTTGTTAAATGACCAGGGGAATTTAGTTGCGGTGATTCAGTTAATTAATAAAATCAAACAAATGGATCGCCCTGGGAGTTGGTCTTTGTCAGAAAAGATTGATTTGGAAGGGTTTACAAAACAGGATGAAGAGCGATTTGCGGAAGATGCGAACTTGATTCAAATGATTTTAGAAAGTTTCCGTACTTTTCATAAAACAGCCAGAGGACAAAGAGTTGCCGCTGCTTTGATGGCGGCTACTCGTTCCGTCAGCCAAAGCAGCTTGGAAATTGATTCGATTCTGCAACGTGTGATGGAATCTGCTAAAGAGTTGATGAATGCAGATCGCAGCAGTTTTTGGGTAATTGATAGAGATGCCAATCAATTGTGGACAAAGATTATTTTGCCCGACGGTACTTTTTTTGAATTGCGAGTGGCGATCGGGCAAGGTTATGTGGGACAAGTGGCCCAAATGGGAGTTCCTCTAAATATACCGTTCGATCTTTATGATTATCCGGGTTCTGAAACTTCTAAAAAAACGGACGAAAAAACCGGATATCGGACTTGCAGTTTGCTTTGTATGCCTGTTTGGAATCCAGACGGGGAGTTGATTGCTGTGACGCAGTTAATTAATAAGATTAAATCGGATGGTGAGGATAAATCGATTGAATTATCTAAGCAAAATGTGCCAGAGCGTTTTCAGGCAAGTTTTGACCAAAGCGATCAAAATTATATGAAGATTTTTAATAATCAAGTGGGGGTGATTTTGCAAAATGCAGAATTGTTGGCGGCGGTTAAGCGGCAGGAACAAACTTTGAGAAATAATTTGAGTTCGCCCGGTGATTAGTATATTTAAAGAACAAAGAAGACATTTCGGTAGGTTCGTAGTGAGGACTTTAGTCCTTAGGTTCGTAGTGAGGACTTTAGTCCTTCTTTCTGAGGAGTAAAGTCCTCATACCATTTTTCTTTCTCCGCTGCATAGAATAGATCCTTTACCGGAAAGGATTTTAGGCGAACCAGGTCGTGGAGCTTCATACTGAATTGGTATCAGTCTTTTCCATTCCTAAGCCGTTTGGTGCG
>NZ_JAEQCI010000104.1:0-19388 GCF_020738565.1 Microcoleus sp. PH2017_12_PCY_D_A
TTATGCGGACTAAAGTCCTCACTACAAACCATTCTCTCGTTTGTAGTGAGGACTTTAGTCCTCTGATTTTATGCGGACTAAAGTCCTCACTACAAACCAATTTAATACGGGACATCATCTGATTCAGCAATTGCGCTGATTGGATAATCTTAGAGAAATTGCTGCAATTCCTGCTGCAAATACTTTGCCCATTTAGTCGCTAGAGGAATTTCGGTAAAAGGAACCTGCACCGCAGCAGCATCTTTCAACAAAAATTCTAGGGCGATCGCATTTCCAGAATTCGGCGGCGACTCTAAATCTACCACGGCACCGTTAACTAACAACCGCAGCGATTCCACATTTTTCAAAGAAAAAGTTTGCAAATTTACAGGCCCGCTGCGAGTAGGTTTTCCCCAAGTCAAACAGTCTTCTTGCTGACCGAGTACAGCATAAATATCGTACTTTGCCTTAGCGAATTGTTCCGCCCAGACACGATACGCTTCTAGCTTTTGATACTCGTTCCATCCAGCCCAAGCCAGCCCGATAAAAAGTGCCAGCAGTGGCAGCCACATTAAACCTCTTTCCATGCAATATCCTTGTTGAAAATACTCCCGGTTATGTTTGCCATCTGCTTTAATGATACAATTGATTGAACTCCTCAAACTTGCTCGGGAATTTAAACTAGAAACTAGAGCAATTTTCGATCGCACGGGCAGCCCGCGCCACCAAATACCAAACGCCAGCCCGATCGCTCTCCAGAACCCGCCGCCCGTAAAACTGGCGATCGCACTGAAAATTGGTTATTGTGGTGAACAAGCCTTCCCTAAACGGACGATCGGCCATGAAAAAGTTTTTCCTTTTGTGCTTATTTTTAATCGGGCTCGGCTGGGCAATTTCAAATTTCCCAGGACTGGCTACTCAAGGCACTTACGACTCGATTTTGCTGGATTTTCGTGAAGATATCGGTAATCCTGATGTTGCAAAACGAGTAGAAGAACTCGCCCAACAGTACCAAATCGCACCGCAACTCAACAGCGAATTCTCAGCATCAGATAACGTGTATGTTGTCAAGGGCGATCGCACTTTGCTAAACGCCCTGAGAAAATCAAAGTTGGCTAAAGATACCGAATACATTGAACCGAACTACGTATACAGCGCTTTCGAGATTCCAAACGACCCCATGTATACCAAGCAGTGGAATCTCCGCAGCATCAACGTAGAATCTGCCTGGAACGAAACCAAAGGCAGCGGCACAACAGTAGCGATAATTGACACGGGCATTACCCCCGTCGCCGACTTAAAAGAAACCAAATTTGTACCGGGCTACGACTTTGTAAACGATCGCGCCGAAGCCTACGATGACCACGGCCACGGTACTCACGTCGCCGGTACAGTCGCCCAATCAACTAACAACAACTACGGCGTCGCAGGCATCGCCTACGAAGCATCTTTAATGCCGCTCAAAGTATTAGGCGGCAGCGGCGGCGGTACAGTTTCCGACATTGCCGAAGCCATTAAATTTGCAGCAGACAACGGCGCAGATGTGATCAACATGAGTTTAGGCGGCGGCGGCGAAAGTCAGTTAATGGCAGAGGCGATCGACTACGCCCACTCTAAAGGCGTTGTCATCATCGCAGCCGCAGGCAACTCCGGCGACAGTTCCGCCTCCTATCCCGCCCGCTATCCCCACGTCATCGGCGTTTCCGCCCTCGGCCCCAACGAAGAAAAAGCTGATTATTCCAATTTCGGCGCAGGGGTTGACATTTCTGCCCCCGGCGGTTCTGAACTGGGCAAAATTCTCCAAAGTACGATCGACCCAGAAACAGGAACCGAAGTCTTTGAAGGCTACCAAGGCACCAGCATGGCTTCTCCCCACGTCGCCGGCGTTGCAGCCCTGATTAAAGCCTCCGGTATCACAGAACCAGACCAAATTCGCAGCATACTCTTGCAGTCCTCGCGAAATGTCACAGAAGACCCCTTAAACCATTTTGGTTCCGGACACCTAGACGCAGCAGCAGCAGTTCAGCTAGCCCACAAAGGCCAAATCAACTTCCGCGACTTCTTCCGCTGGCTGCGCGACAACGGCTATCTCAGCCCCCGCTTCTGGATTGACGGCGGTGCAGTCGCCCTGTTACCTAAAATTGCTATGGTGCTCGGTTCTTACCTGCTGGCTTTCATTTTGCGGAATTATTTCCCCTTCCAGTGGACTTGGGGCTTTTCCGGCGGCTTGATAGCTGGAAGTTCAGGCTTCTGTTTCCTCCGCAACTTGTTCGTATTTGACTTGCCGCAGTGGCCGATGAGAATCATGGGCAGTTCTATCCCCGAACTCGGCGGCGCAATTAACGGCAGCAGTATGCTGAATCCCTTGTTTGCTAGCGTTTTGATTCCCGGGATTTTGATTGTTTTGCTGTTGGGACACCAGCAGTGGAAGTGGATCGCGATCGCAACTTCGATCGGCTTTGCTAGCTGTTTGGCTGTGAATGCTGTTCTCTCTCCCGCAGTTTGGGGATTGGGAACTGGTTTAGTAGCACAAACATTCTTGATTGTCAATGCTTTGTTGTGTTTTGGATTGGCACGTTTGGCGATTAAAACAGAGGCGCAGTCAGCATGAGTATTACAGTCAAAGGCGAAATTGAACGCAAAGGATTAGGCCCGGGCACTTGGGCTTTAGTCGGCGAAGATGGGGAAACTTACGAACTTAAGGATGCTCCTTCTGAGTTGAAAAAAGCAGGTCTGAAAGTCAGCGTCAAAGGTGAAATCCGCAAGGATGTGATGACTTTTGCGATGATCGGGCCGGTGCTTGAGGTGCAGTCTTTCGATCTGTTGTAGGTCGATCGGCTCGCTCCAGCTTTCGATCAAAAAAAACCCCGGCCTTCATTGGCTGGGGTTTATTCATCAGGGTGCATCTACTAATTGAATGTCCGCCCCGACATCACCACATTCAGGAAAATTTATAAAATTGATTTCAGAAACCCGGTTTCTTTCAACATTTCTCGTTACCCAAGAGCAAAACTCGTAGAAACCGGGTTTCTCGGCCCATGCGTGTCGGCTCTCAAACTGTTAGAGGTAAATTCTACAAAAAAAACCCGGCCAAAATTGGTCGGGAGTTAATTAATCAGGGTGCATCTACCAACTAAGCTTCCTCAGAATTCTCACGCAATCCGGAAACTCACCTCAAACTTTTTCAGCATCAGCCTCAATACCGCAAAAAAAACCCGGCCAAAATTGGTCGGGAGTTAATTAATCAGGGTGCATCTACTAATCTAATCTCCGGCCCCACAGCACCTTGTTCCGGACAGTTTGCCAGAATTTGCAGGAATTTGTGGCGAAAGCGTGCGTTCGACAAAAAAAAACCCCCAAACCAAAATTGGTCGGGAGTTAATTAATCAGGGTGCATCTACTAATCTAATCTCCGGTAGCACCGCACCTTGTTCCGGACAGTTTGGGAAATTTGCCAGAATTTGCCGAGAAAGTACGATCGCTCAAAAAAAAACCCCAAACCAAAATTGGTCGGGAGTTAATTAATCAGGGTGCATCTACTAATCTACTCTCCGGCAGCACCGCACCTCTTTCGGGACAGTTTCGGAAATTTCCCATAATTTAAGGTAAGCGTCTGCGATCGAGCAAAAAAAACCCCAAACCAAAATTGGTCGGGAGTTAATTAATCAGGGTGCATCTACTAATCTAATCTCCGGTAGCACCGTACCTCTTTCGGGACAATTGGGGAAATTTGCCAGAATTTGCTCACAAAGTGCGATCGCTCAAAAAAAACCCGGCCAAAATTGGTCGGGAGTTAATTAATCAGGGTGCATCTACTAATCTAATCTCCGGCGCGACAGTACCTCGTTCCGGACAGTTTCGGAAATTTGCCAGAATTTGCCGAGAAAGTGCGATCGCTCAAAAAAAAACCCGGCCAAAATTGGTCGGGAGTTAATTAATCAGGGTGCATCTACTAATCTACTCTCCGGTAACACTACACCTTTTTCCGGACAATTGGGGAAATTTGCCAGAATTTACGGCTGTGCGTGCGATCGACAAAAAAAACCCGGCCGTAATTGGTCGGGAGTTAATTAATCAGGGTGCATCTACCAATCCACTTTCCTGGGAATTCAGTAGCAATCCGGACAGTTGTATCAAATTTTTCAACAGGGCGATCGCTTGAGGATACGCAAAATCTGAATTTTGGAGTCGGGAGGGGCGATCCTATGTCGGATGGAGCTAGCGTCAGATCCAGGATTGAGTTTGGCGCTGGGTATTAACGCCGCTTGTTTTGATTGGCCGGCGGTTTGACAGGCTCTTGTCTGTTTAAATAGTATAAAAGCCCGATCGTTCCCCCTATCAAGATACCTGTTCCTATCAAAATAGCCGTTAAAAATTTCAAACCCAATGAGTCTATCATCAGAATCAAACACACATAAGGAACCCCTAATAAAATAGCAGTACCTATGAACTTTAACGAAATTAAATTAATTTCAATTTCAAGATGCTTGTAGGGTTCTCCTTGAATTTTGTAGTGATCCTTGGATTTATTCAGTGGTTCGGGAGGGGGAATAAAAGGTTTGTGAGATGACATAATATTTTATTGACCTTGGCTGATTAATTGTTTTAGTGAAATGGCCTCAAACCAGTAGATATTTGGGGATCTATCCCTCACCCCAACATATCGAAAATCTCACATAAACCCAACAGATAAAAAATCAACACATCAACATTTAAAGTTGAGCAGAAGATAGAGCAGTGTTCGCCCAAAACACTTCTAATTTATCCATCACTTTAGTTACACTCTCTCTTACCGTTTCCCGATCCGTGAGGCATTCTACTTCCGGGTGAAGGGGTGGTTCATAAGGATCGTCAATGCCCGTAAAACCTCGAATCTCACCAGCACGAGCTTTCTTGTAAAGTCCCTTCACATCTCGCTCTTCGCAAACTTCGAGGGGAGCATTCACGTAAACTTCCATAAAGTTTCCGATTTGGTGTCGCACTTCCTCTCTGACATCGCGATAGGGCGAAATGACTGAAACCAAAACAATTACACCGTTCCGAGTCAAAAGATCGGCGACAAAGCCAATGTGGCGGATATTTTCATCGCGATCGGCTCTACTGTAACCTAAATCTCTAGTGAGACTTTTGCGGACTGTATCGCCATCTAAAACTTCTACTTGGTGTCCCTGGCGGCGCAAAACTTTGGCTAGTTCAGTGCTAATTGTAGTTTTGCCGGCACCGCTCAAACCCGTGAACCATACGGAAATCCCATCCTGTTGCATATCTAATTCCTTCCTTAAACAGTAATTATGGATATTGTGTTCTGTGCCAGTTAACTGCCTGCACAATCCTGTATTCACAGTTGTGGAACAGGCTGTCAGCTATTGATGGTTATTGTTTCGGGGCTTGGCTGTCAGATCCGGGTTAAATATGGCAAGGATGTAAGTTGGGAATTGTTCGATAAGGCAGAGAGGAGCGATCGCGTCCTTCCAGTTTCACACCGATCGCTCTTTTGAATTGAAAAATTAAATAGTATTTTCCGGGTTCCAGTTCCCAGAAATAGTATCCAGTAATTAGCCTTAAAGTTAACCCCCAACATTATTTAAACTCAGCAGATATGAGTCAGCATATTTTACTATACACAGACAATCCACCGGAAGGAGGAGTTCAGCAATACAATCACTCAATACTCTGCGGGTTAGTCAGTGCAGGCTACAAAGTCACCTCTGTGCAAATGAAACAATCTAATCTTTTAGTCCGCCAACAAAAAGAATTAGGAATTAAGCAATTCTGGCTTAACTTCAATCTAACTACTGATTTTGCACGAGTTCTTAAAGATATTCAGCAACCCAAACAATTTTTTTCAACTAGCAAACCCGATTTAGTTATTTTTAGTGACGGTTGGCCTCTAGCTAATTTTGCCGCTAAACAGGCCGCGATCGATCTAGGCATACCCTACATTACTGTTTTGGGAGTCGTTGAACCATTTCCCAGAGACTTTACTTTTGAAGATGGAGTTCCTTATATAGAAGTAATGTCCTATCATTACACCCAAGCCAAAGCTGTTATAGCTGTTTCTCAAAATAATTTAAATATCTTGCATGATATTTTTCAATTTCCCGCAGAAATAGGGCGAGTAATTCACTACGGTAGACCACCGCAGTATTTTCAGGCTCCTGTTTTATCCATTCGTAAAAAACTTCGTCATGAGTGGAAAATTCCTGAAAATGCCGTGGTTTGCTTCACAGCAGCACGACTTTCAAAAATTAAAGGATATGAATATCAAATACAAGCTATTAAATTGTTAAAAGAAAGTCTTATTTGGGGTCAAATTTATTTTGTATGGGCCGGAACAGGTGAAGGAGACTATTACAATTGCGAAGCCGAACTGAAAGCATCTGTCGAAGAACTAGATTTAACAGAACACATCAAATTTTTAGGAAGACGTTGGGATATTCCCGACTTACTCGATGCCAGCGATATTTTTATTTTACCTTCACAAGTAGAAGGAATGCCTCTCTCTATTATGGAAGCGATGGCAAAAGGATTGATCGTCATTGCTTCGGCAGTTAGCGGTATTCCAGAACAACTAGGCAATACAGGAAAATTGCTACCCGATCCTAATGTCAATCCAGAGGCAACAGCCCAAGAATTAGCTAATACGCTTTTAGATTGGGTTGTAAACAAAGAAACACTACTAGAAAGGGGGCACGCTTGTCAACAAAGGGCAACAAAAATGTTTACCGAAGAGCGGATGGTAAGAGAGTATCTAGAAGTCATCAAACAGGCTTTTTCCGCCGAGCCTGAGATACAAAACGTATCAAAAAACATACGGTACTTAGAAAACCGAGTACATTATGGTTCTCTAGTATGGGATGCTTGGTGTAGTTACCGTCAGGGAAATAGCAGTGCAATGGCTTTGTATTTAGAGAAATCCTTGAAGTACACACCATATTTGCCAACCGAGACGGTTGTAAATTGGTTGTCAACTTTTGCGAATTTTTCTAGGGGTAAAGGCGAATACTTCGATCCTGAATCATTGAATAATTTGTCTGAATGGGAGTTGCTACTAAATCGAATTTACTTAGGAGTATAAGCCGGCGATCGCTCAAACACCTGTTTTGGCGCAATCAAACCTAATATTTAGAGAAAATCAACCCTTGGTTCCTTTAACAAAATTTAAGAATATGGAAAAAGTATCGAATTGGCAAACCCTATCTGAAGTGGGATTTGAAGTTAGCTTTCAAAATGATTATATTGAAGATTTTGATTTATCTGCTAAACAAGTGGCTGTTCTTATCACTTCTGAATACGAAGGAATAGGTAAAAATGGGGGTATTGGGACTTACTATACAACTTTAAGCCAAAAACTCGCCTCAGAAGGTTGGTATATTATTCTGATTCTTTGTCGAAGTGAGAAAAAGTTCTGCGGCGAGTCTAAGATAGCTGCACTCAAGCACATCTTCTCCACAGGTGAGGTGGAAGAAGTTTTGGAGTTACAGCCAATCCACAAATTAATTCTATCTAAATTCAAAAAAGATGATTGGTTTAACTACGAGAGTTTTCGGAGTCTAGTGTTCGCGCAAGCAATTGTTTCTGCTTATAAAAATGCACGGGTATATGTTGAGTTTGCAGAACTCTTTGGGTTCGGATATCATACTGTCAGAGCTAAACAAGCAGGGTTACTAGGAAATAATTGTGTTACTGCCGTAACCATGCACAGCGGACATGATTGGATTAGTGAGGCACATGGCAAATATGTTATAGATAACTCTGATTGGTTTCGGACTGCTTGTCACTACGAACAGCTCTCTTTTGAAATGGCTGATTTACCTTTATTTTTATCATATTTTCTCAAAGATAAAGTAGACAATTATGGATGGAAAACCTCTCATGCAATTCATTTGCCATATTGTTTTCCTATTTTAGAAGATTTAGAAACCAAAAATAAGTGCTTAAATAATAAGGGTAAACAAACTCTTATTAAGAACAATATTGATCCCGAAAAAATCACTCTGGTATTTTTTGGGAGGTTGGAAGAAAGAAAAGGGTTATTAATGTTTTTAGAAGCTCTTCATCTTCTGGATGAATCTATCAAAGATAAAATTCAGATTTTTTTCTTAGGTAAAGTGGTGACACTCCAATTATCGCACCTCAAACATCTCAACAGTCAGCAGTACATCGAGCAAGAACTAGGAAGTAAGTTTAGCTACAAAATATTTTCCGATTTGTTTAGTCAGGAAGCAATTGAATTAATCCGAAATTTACACTATCCTATAGTCTGTCTCACTAGCGCTCAAGAAAATTTTCCGAATACAGGTTTGGAGATGGGACAGTTACCGATCGATCTGATCGTTTCTGATACTGGGGGATTTAGAGAAACCTTGGGCTTAATTCGTCGCTCTTCTTGCGTGCGATGGTTTCAACCAGGGGATTGTTACTCCCTCGCTCAAGCTATGATTCAAGCTGTCTCTGCCGTTCCCGAAAAGGCATCCATTCCCGATCGCGCTTTTCTTGAGGAAGTCAATCAACGCCTGCTGTCTCAGAGACTTGAACATATGAATCAAGCTTTCACGAAACCTAGTGCGATCGCCTCAGAAAATCCTAGAGTAACAATTGGGGTTGTTTGTTATCAACTTGGCAAGCATCTTTTGGAATGTCTTGCCAGTCTCAAGGCACAAACTTACAATAATCTAGATATTGTTGTTTTCTATAAAGCATCTGCTGAGCAGTCTATACCAGAACTGATAGCTCAAGCAAAGACTCTTTTCCGCAGATGTAAATTTGTTAAGATAGAAGCGAGCGCGAGTTTGGGCGAAGTGTATAATGAGTTATTTTTGCTAGCTGAGGGCAAATACTTTTTGCCATTTCATGCTGACAGTATAGCCCTTCCTTTGATGATTGAAGAATTTGTCAGAGCCGCTATGACAGCCAAAGCTGAAGTTGTTGTATGTCCTCAACTAAAGATCGATCTAACTCCTGAAACTATCAACTTTGTCGAGCATTCTTTATACAATTTGCTTAAGCTAGACCAAGCTCGGGATTTATCGGCACTTTTTTCAATTGACATTTTGAGAGAGTTCAGATATTGTCAAGTCAGAGGCTTACAAGCTGTAAATTGGCAGATTTTAGCTGCTGCTGTTGCCACCGAAAAGTCAATAGCCTATTATCCTTATCCTCTCTCCATGTACGCCAAGGAATATGAATCATTAATTCAGTCAGAAAATTTGCCGATGGAGCGATATTATTTGCGTCAATACTTATTGCAAATAGACACATCTAAATGGAGCAAGCGACAGCTTAATACCTTGCTCACAACAGTGGAACATCTGTGGCAGTCTGAAGAGGGGTTCCAAGATCGGCTCCGAGAACTTGAACTCCAGAAAAACTGGCATGAAAACCGATCTCTGGCTTGGAAAAACACAGCAGAAGCGCTTAATCAAAAGCTAGATTCGACAAGTTGAAAGGTATTTAATCGTAGTAGCTTGGCTTCAATTAAGTAAAATCACAATAACCTAGGACAAACGCATCTAAGTTTTGATTTTCTAAGGTTTGACAACAGAAGCTAAAACGCTTATATATGGCAAATTAGTTTCTATAAAAAACAATAAATCCGAATTATTGGTTCAAAAGCCCTGTTGATTGACAAGATACATTCGCCCTCCAAACTGACCGCCAATCTACTCAATTACAGCGCTTTTCAAGTGAGTAATACCATTTTCACAAAAGATTACTACACAATAAATGTTGTGTTTGTTTATAAAACCATTGCGATCGGGTGCGGATCTGTTAAATTGTCGATATGTAGCTAGGGATTGTTGTTGGCGACACACCCAGCTCGATTACTGTTGCATTAATTTTACTTTCTTGGTATAACGTACCTATATAGCAATCAGATATGAGCCTCAAAATTAACACCGAGAAACCGGGCTTCTTAAAGAAACCCGGTTTATAAACCTAGCTATTTTAAAGTGAATTATCTACACTTACTTAATAGCTGAGTATATCCTCTTAGCAATTTAATGGTTTTTCAAAGAGTGTTATACAATCCATCTCTTTAACCAGATTGTCGTCTTTCCCCCAATTAATCACCTGAGAATGCAATACTTTTAATCCTTCTTTTGCACAGTAGTGTGCAAATAAGTTAGCCGTCATAAAGTTTCTAGCATGGGGATTATACTGAAACCATCCACCCGGCGTTTTATCGTAGTTAGAATGGTGGCACAAGCCTTTTCCACCCGGTTTCAAAACTCGGCTGAATTCGCTAATATAACTCCGGACAACATCGCTGTCAAAGTGTACCATTGCATCCCATGAGTAGACCAGCGTAACAGAGTTATCAGCAATTTCTTTCAGAGTGACGCCATCGTTTATCAAAAATTCAAAGGTGTCATCGCCCGCAAACCTTTTTTTACAAAAATCAATGTTTTCTTGATGGATATCAACAACAATGATTTTATTAGCCTTGGTTTTCAGCAAATTACTATTGCGACCGTGACCTGCCGCTAAGTCAATAACAACGGAAAAATCACAATCTTTAATCAATGGTTCAATTAATACTGGATAATCTTCCGAGAGCCAACTTTCTGCTTGATCGTAATAAGTATGCTCCTTCCACATAACTGCTTCAGTAGCAGCTATTTCTAGGGTTTTTGAAAGATTTTGAGAGGGGTTATTCATTGTTATTACTCGTGGATAATTGATTTTCATTCGCGAACATTGACATACCTGCCGCTATCATTCATTGAAATGATGGATGACAGCCAATGGCGATCAGTGCCAGTCAAACTTCATACCAAGATATTCCTCTAACTTCTGGTTGTATGGTTGGAAAAACTCAGATAAGTTGAGACGTAGGGATTCGCTCATAGATGTATAGGTTCCTAAGTTATACTTTTCATAGTGAGCTAACTGATAATCCGGTAAATCCAGAAAATTGAAAACTTTTTGCATCTGGACGGATGAGTCGATGTAGAAGTCTTCACTTCTCAAAAATAAAAACTGTTCTCTGGGAAAAAGATTCATCCATTTCTCAAGAAAGCAAACATACAGCCCTGACAAGAGATAGCCATATTCAATGTCGAAGAAAGTTTGATCCACCAGGGAAGGATCTTCGATGGATTTAATGATTTCCATCTCTGATTGAATCGCTGCTTCAAAAGTTCGACGATCCCAGCCAAGACATCTCTGGAGATGGGAGTAATGAGATAAGGCACGATCGATGGGATTTCTCAAGATGACGATAAGTTTAATCTTAGGAAAATACTCGAATAATCGTTCCCAGGAGTAAGGAGAACCCATACAAGGAGTTGCTTCTCCTGTTACAAAAGATTCTCCGTCTGGAATGGGTGGGAAATGAGCTAAATACCAATCAATTCCTTTAGCGTACTCCCAACTCCAAAACTGTACTTCTTTTTTAAGAGCAGGCACGACTTGCGGATGTTTGGTTAAATACTCATATAAAGAAGTAGTACCACACCTCATCCCACCCATAATCAAAAAGTTGGGCCCCTGCACTTGCTCTAAATTCCATTGGTTTGAAACTAAGTCAGGGTGAGAGAGTAGGGTTTGTTTATACATTGCAGTATAATAATACGATATTGCGGCATCAATCTGATTGTTTTTTGTCAGCAAGTTGCCTAATAAAGTGTATATTAATGGTACGTCATGGCGCTGTTGGCAGATGTCTTTTAAACAAGAAATCGCGGCTGTTAATTGATTTGTAGTGAGGTCAGAGTAGGACAATTTATCATAGTATTCATGAATTGAATTGGGTTCTATTTTAACTGCTTTGAGGTAACAGGTAAAGGCTTCATCAAATTTTCCTTGTTGCTGCAATACATTCCCTAAGTTTTCGTAAATTCCGGGTAGAGTGGGTTCAAGCTGCATGGCAGTTTGTAAATTGACGATCGCCTCATCTAAGTTACCTTGTTGAGCTAGAGCTTGTCCCAAGCGGTAATAAAACCACGATACTTCCGATTGAAGCTCAATGGCTTTGCGATGACTGGCAACGGCTTCATTAAGGGAACCTTGGGTTAGCAAAGCATCCCCTAGACGGTGATGAAGTAGGGCGACTTTAGGCTCTAGGACGATCGCACTGCGGTAAGATGCGATCGCTTCATCAATCTTACCTTCCTTAATGAGTGTGTTTCCTTGCTGAAAATAAATTTGAGTAGCTTCCTGGTTCATAGCGGTTATTTCTTGTTGACTTGACGATTTATCGAATTTGAATTAGACCAAAACCTGGATTGGTTTGTTCTGGACGAATACTGGGTTCTACTTCCACAGCATTGATAATTTTTTCACCTTGTGTCCTCAAAAGCTCCCGCCACATCCTGAACATACTGTCATTTAAGGTGATGTCATCAAAGATTACAAACCTGGGTTTTAAAAGGGTAGTGTAAATGCCGTAAGCAGCGATTGTACTCTCATATTTATGATCGCCATCAATATAAATTAGATCGATAGGCTCTCCATCAAATTTTTTGACAACTTCAGAAATTACTTGTTTGCTAACTGCATCTCCTGTAATCCGTTCAATTTCGGTAAAACTTTTGAGCCTCTCTTCTTCAAATAAATTAATATCTACGGTCACGAGTTTGGCAAGTGATTTATCCTCCAAAGCCCGGTGCATAGCCATGATGCTGCCACCCCGATAGGTTCCAATTTCTAAGATTCTACTCAGCCGATGATTGCGAACCATACCGGCTAAAAAATAGTAATAACTACTCGGCTGGGAAAACACTTTTTTTCCATCATGCCAAATCCCATAAGTACAGTCACTTAGGTCGATTTGATTGCCAACTATCCAAGCCTGTTTAACTATTTCTTTCAACGCTGTACTTGGATGGCTAGGAATATCATTGCGGTAAGCAATCACTGCATCCTCTACCTTGCCTTGAGTGGTTAGAGCTGCTGCAAAAGTTTTTCTGTATTTTAAGAATTCTGGTTGGATTTCGATGGCTTTTTGATAATAATTTAGGGCTTCTGTCAAATTACCCTGTTTCTGCAAGGCGACTCCTAGAGAATCATAAATATCTGCTGATTCTGGGTTGACTTTAATGGCGCAGCGGTAACAATCAACTGCATCATCTAATTTACCTTGCTGTAGCAATAAATTACCTAAATGTTCATGAAACCAGGGTAACATAACTCCTTTTTCGATGGCATTTTTGTAGGTAGAAATGGCTTCATCTAATTTACCTTGGATGGCTAAGATTTGTCCTAAAAAATTATGAGACCAAGACAAATTAGGGTTGATTTCTAAAGACTTTTTGAAATAAGTTACGGCTTCATCCCAATGGGTTATTTGTTTCAGGGATACACCTAATTGGTAATAAGTTTCCGCTGACTCGGGATTTAAGTGAATTGCAGAGCGATAGCATTCGATCGCTTCATGCCATTTACCTTGTTTCGCTAATTGTTCTCCTTGTTGGCGGAGCGAATCTGATTCTTGGCTGCAATTTTGAATTAAATTCTCTTGCTCAATCATTTCATGTACCTCTAATTGGTGGGTTTGTATTGACAATTTATTCGTGAATTCTGAAGCTAAATCGATTGGAGGTAAACAGCAGTAGCTTCTACCAACTTACCTTGTTTGGCAAGAATATCGCCCAATTTTTCATGAAAGCCCGAGTGATTAGGATTAATTTCAATGGCTTTTTGATAACAGGCGATCGCTTCCTCGATCTGACCTTTTTTATCCAAAATGCTAGCCAAGATACTGAGAGACCAACAAGAATCAAAGCCGGGATTTATCTCAATACCCAAACGCAGAGTTGCGATCGCTTCATCTAATCGGCCTTGTTTGGCAAGAGTATCTCCCAAATGGTGGTAGCACCAAAAATGGTTGGGATCGATATTAATAGCACAGCGGAAAGCTGCGATCGCCTGAGTCAATTTGTGGGTGTGTACTAAAGCATTCCCTAATTCACAGTAAACTGTCACATCATCGGGTTGAATCTTAAGCCCCATTTTGTAAAACATAATTCCTGCATCAAGACGATTTTGCCTCACTAACGCTTTTCCTAGGAGGAAGTAGAGTTCAGCATCATCGGGCTTCAAATTCAGCGCTTTATGATAGATTTCCACATCTTCAGGGTTTACCTCAACCGCCTGACGATACGCATTAACAGCTTCCTCTGAATACAAGCGAATTTGATTTAGCAGAACATCCGCTAACTTTGTATGCACTCTTGGCAGATCCGACTTTAAATTAATGGCACACCGATAAGAAGCGATCGCATCTTCCCACATCTCCAACCGCACCAAAGCATCCGCTAAGTTATAGTGAGACCAATGGAAGCCTGGATTTAACCCGATCGCACTTTTATACGCTGACACCGCCTCCTCCCACATCTCCTGCTTAATCAGCACATCCCCTAAATTATTGTGCGACCAAGAAAAATCGGGGTTAAATGCGATCGCCAGACGATACGCAGCAACCGCCTCATCCAATCTGCCTTGTCCTTGCCAAATATCCCCCAAATTGTGATGAACTTCCCACAAATCCGGCTGAATTTCGATAGCTTTTTGATAATTTATGACCGCTTCATCTAATGCGCCATTTTTAACAAGAGCATCTCCCAAACCATGGTAAATCTCTGCTGAATTAGAGTCTAAATCTAAAGCTTGGCGATAGGAGGCAATAGCCTCTTCCCACTCTCCTTTTTTGGCAAAAGCTTTTCCTAAGCTGTAGTGAGGTTTGGCAGAACTAAAACTAGCATTAACTCTGCCAGATAAATGGGGCCATTTCCTATCTTTTTTATCACCTTCTGAATGTGCTTTTTTAAAAGCCAAAGATTGCGGATTTAATAAATTGTCAATTGGTTGGCGTGCCAGGAATGAATCGGAATTATTATTAAGAGGAAATTCTATGATTTTATTGCTTTCGCTGTTCATATCCTATACCTTCTAAAAATTGAGAGAGTCAAATCCTTGTGATTTATTATTCTGTTGCCTGAATCACTATCCGGAAAGTAGATAGCTAATTTTTTGCCAGTTCGATCGCGCGATTGTAAGCCTCGATCGCCCCATCAATTTCGCCTTTTTCTTGCAAAGCATCACCTAATTTGTGGTGAAATTCCCAGATGTCCGGTTTCAATTCAATGGTTTTTTCATAACACCCGATCGCCTCATCCAACTGACCGCGACTGTTTAAGACCTCTCCCAAACTTTGATAAGCTTGAGCAAAGCTGGGATTCAACTCGATCGCCGTCCGATAACAGGCGATCGCATCTTCCCGCCGATCGAGATTAGCCCAAACTTTCCCCAAACTGTAATGAGACCCCTCATAATACGGGTTCAGTTCGATCGCTTCTTGGTAAGCTGCGATCGCATCTTCCCACTCACCCCGAACGCTCAAAACTTCCCCTAAATTGTGATAAGCATCCGCATAACTCGGCTGCAACTGAATCGCCCGCCGGTAACAGGAAACAGCCTTCTCCAACTGACCGAACTCTAGCAAAGTATTGCCCAGAGTAAAGTGTTCCTCAGCCGTTGCCCAATTGATATCTAAAGTGAGAGCCTCATACCAGTATTCAGCCCCTGCTTGCGGCTGGCCAGACTGCAAAAAAACCTTAGCTAAATTCCGGTAAGCCGATACTAACTCCGGTTTGAGTTCAATTGATTTGTGGTAACAAGCAATAGACTTTTGCCACTGTTTCTGCTGAGCGTAAAGGCTGCCTAAATTGGCATGAATTTCCGCAAAATTTGGCTCAATTTTCAAGGCTTCTGTGTACCAATACTTAGCAGCATCAACCTTTCCCATTGCTTGAGTAGCATTCCCCGCAATCTTGTAAGCAATTGCCACCTCGGGTTTGATTTCAATGGCTCGCTTGCACTCATTTATCGCCTCATCAAATTTACCCTGGGCGTAATAAGATTCTGCCTGTTTGATATATGCTTCTGCACTGAGAGAATTGACAGCGGTCACAGGTTTGCCAGAGTCGATCGCCTTTGCAGACAATCTGAGAGTTTCCGCAGGCTTTGCAGGATTATTTATCTCTACCGAAGACGCAATTGTATCCCCAGTTTCCGCAGCAGGTTGGTGACTGTTTTCATGGGCGCTTACCCGTGTCGCGGCGGCAACAGAATCCACTGCTTTACTGCCAGATACTGAATAGTTGCCGTTAAGTGCCACCGCTTTTTGCAAGCAGACAGCAGCTTCATCCAACTTGCCTTGTTTTGTGAGCGCTTTCGCCAGATTTTGGTAAACACCATTCAAGTTCGGATTTAACTCGATCGCGCGCTGGTAACAGGCGATCGCCTGAGTAATTTTGCCTTGCCGAAACAAAATATTTCCCAGTTTAAAGTGGTGATTGGGCGATACCTTTTCCGGTTCCAGCGAAAATGCTTCGTACCAGCACTCATTCGCCTCTTCCAGCTTGCCATCCTGCGTCCACACCCGAGCCAAATTCCGGTAAGCTGCTGCTAAATTCGGCTGGAGGGCGATCGCCTTTTGGTAACAAGCGATCGCCTGCTGTCGCTGTTTGTTCATCGCATACAAACTGCCGAGATTTACGTAGGCTTGCACGTCGCTAGAATTAATTTTGACAACTGTTTGATAGCACTCGATCGCCCCTGCTAAATTCCCCCGCCCTTGCAAAATACTGCCCCACAGTTTGTAAGCAGCCACCGCATCGGGTTGAATTTCAATGGCTCGCTGGCACTCAGCAATAGCCCGATCGAATTGTTTTTGAGCGCCATAGGATTCTGCCCGCTGAATGCAGTTATCCGCCGTATCCTGCCTCCGCAAATCTGCCGCAAAACCGCTGTCAACAACCGTTACCTGGGGCGAAACATCAGCCGAGTTGGGAACAGCGGGTGCAGAATTTGCCGGATGGGCGATCGTATTTAACAGTTGCGATACAGCAGGAATTGTTTGCTTTTGCTGCAACTCTACGCGAGGTTGTTCAGCAGAATTTGTCGAATTTAGTTGCAAAGAATTAGCTGGAATATTTGCCTGCAAAGTAGATGTTTGGGGATTCTGAGGTAACTCAGATTTTGGGTTGCCACCCACCACTACTGTATTCAACAAATCCCCAGAAAGATTAGCCTGATTTTCGCTATTTTTTCGATAGTTGGCAATTTCTTCCTGCAACTTTCTTTGAGCTTTGAGAGCATTTCCTAATTGTTGGTAAGCCTGGTTTAAATTGGGGTTTAGCTCGATCGCGTGGCAGTAACAGCGTATCGCCTGCGTTACCTGATTCTGCCTCAAAAAGTTATCGCCCAATTGGATGTGTTCTTCAGGCGTGGCTTTGGCAGGTTCCAGAGAATACGCTTTAAACCAGCACCCGTCAGCCTCCGATAGCTGCCCCATTTGCGCCCACACCCGAGCTAAATTTCGGTAAGTTGAGGCTAAATTCGGCTGAAGGGCGATCGCCTTTTGGTAAAATGCGATCGCCGATTGCCACTGCTGTTCCTGAGCATAAAGCGTCCCCAAATTAGTATAAGCTTCAGCAAAATCAGGATCGAGTTCAATAGCCTTAGCGTAGCAGTTTTTCGCTTCCTCTACCTTGCCTTGAGCTTGCCTAGCATTCCCCCAAATTTTATAAACCCTCGCATCTGGTTTAACTTGGATAACTCGCTGGCAAGCTGTCGCCGCCTGCTCAAATTTCCTGAGAGCATAAAACGATTCTGCACCTTGAATGTAAACTTCAATATCATCAGGATTGAAAGCTAAAATACCCGAGATATCATTCTGATTGGTTAGTGTATTTGTCATCGGTATCGAGGTTGATTTTTGCTGAGAATCTACAGCCATTTCCAATTTCTTTTCTTCGGCATACAGAGCCGCCAGGTCAGTATAAACTTCCGCAAAATTCGGCTGAATTTCCAGAGCTTTTGTGTACCAATGCTTTGCTTTAGCTGAATTTCCTTGTGCCGCACTAATTTTGCCCAAGGTATTGTAAGCTGGTGCAAAATTTGGTTGGTTTTTCAAGGCTTGCTCGCAAGCCGCTATAGCATCAGCTAACTTGCCTTGTTTTAAATAAAACTCTGCCCGTTTTTGGAAATAATCGCCTGATTCTTGGTTCATGATTTTGGTGGTTTTTTTAGGGTTTTCTCGGGATATTAAATTTAGTGGTTTTTTAGAGGTAATGACATTAACATTGCCCAGCATTATTTTGAGATCCTTCAAGTTCACTAAAATATCTTCAGTTAATGGATTTTGATACATTAACTGTCGGATTGGATAGCACTCAAAGTTCTCTCCTGTTACGTAATAATGTTCGAGATTTAGCTGCTGACCGATCGCCCAATAGTAATGCCTGATATAATTCCCAGAGGTCAGCTCAATTACCTTTGTTCCCGGAGAACAGAAGATAATATTTGTTAAACCGCTGCCGTGCGGCGCGACAATTACTTTTGCACCAGCAAATAAAGCTATCTGCTCGTTCAAAGTCATAGATTCTAGTAGCACTGGAACAAAGCCAAATCCGCTTAAAAAATCGATGACTTGTTCTTCATTGATAACTCGCCGGTAGCTGCATTTGCTGCGGCTGATATAAAGGCGTTCGGGGTGAGTATTTTTGCTCTCCCTAGCGCAACTTTCTGGGAGTTTAGGAGATTGTTCTCTTGAAAAAACTCGCCTCAAAAAATCCAGTCCCTGGGTTGACAGCCAGCCCAAATATCCTGAAAACGAGGGAACAATTAAATGTTTGGCTTGAATGTAAGGATGGCGATCGCTCTCAATAATTTTATATTCAGGAATTCCCAATGCTTTCAGGGTTTCTCGCTGAAAAGGCTGCGAGCAGCTATTCACCAAAAACCAATCTATCTCCTCCAGATTTACCCCCCAACGGTGCAGAATTTCGATGCGGGGCAAGATATCTACCATCCAGTGAAAATAGACATTTCCCGAAAGTCCGGCCAATACCGCCACCGTACCGTCTATCTTTTCTAAAGGCGGCAATTCTTCCGGTTGTAACTTCAAAAACCTGTGCTGAGTAGAATGTTGATTTTCGCATCCCGGCAACTCGCCCGGATATTCGCGGGAAAGTTCGGGTAACAGCCGATCGCCAGAATCGACAATTGCCATAGCATTGCAAATCATCCAAGAATTTTTCTGCGGTACAATCCAAGCCCGCCCGTTGGGGAGCGAAGTCACAAAGGTTTCCGGCGACTCAAAAGCCGTTTTTTCCTGGCGATCGCAAGAATATACGCCATCACCTAAATGCACGGCTTCAAACTGTTTGAAAATCCGCCTGAGACACCGCTGACAATCTAAACCGTGACATTCGGATTTCTGTTCGTTCCCATTGACGATG
This sequence comes from Microcoleus sp. PH2017_12_PCY_D_A, assembly GCF_020738565.1. Taxonomy (NCBI): domain Bacteria; kingdom Bacillati; phylum Cyanobacteriota; class Cyanophyceae; order Oscillatoriales; family Microcoleaceae; genus Microcoleus; species Microcoleus sp. PH2017_12_PCY_D_A. The sequence goes on from NZ_JAEQCI010000104.1 coordinate 19,230, forward strand.
GAGGGGTGTTTTATGCTTTCAAAGTCAGAGTCCAATTCCGATTCCAATTCGGAGTCCGAGTCCGAGTCCGAGTCCGACAGGGGTTGAAACCCCTGTCTCATAGCACAAGTCCTCTCAAGAGGACTAAAACACGACTCTTTAGTCCACTTTAGTGGACTT
>NZ_JAEQCI010000105.1:0-18939 GCF_020738565.1 Microcoleus sp. PH2017_12_PCY_D_A
TGTGACGCTAATACTGCATAATTTCAGCCCAAAAGCGTTTGGATTCCAAGTTTTCACAACTGATAAAAAAACCGACCCACATCTGCGGAATGTGGGATTCAACTTGCACGATTTCCACATTAGCCCTAACTGTCAAGCCTTTATCTTAGACCGTTCGGGACATTTAGTTGCTCGGAACGAGGTAACTGAACCAAAACCGTCTATTTCTGTTGACTCCCATCCGCGAGTTCGCACCCAAGCTCTGCAACAAAAAGTAATCCAGCTTTCAACAGAGTATTTGCTTAAACATTATGGCAGCCTCGCTGCTATTAACAGCAGCCAAAATCTTAACTTTACTGCCAGCAACTCACTATACTTACTGCAAGTCAGACCTTTTGAAAGCTCCAATGGCTTAAATTGGCTGATTGTGGCAGTTGTACCCGAAACCGACTTCACGGAAAAAGTTCAGGCCAATACTCGCAACACTATTTTGCTCGTGCTGCTGGCTTTGGTTCTTTCTATCTGCCTTTTGCTGTCCATTTCCCTAAGAATAGAACAGCGGCTGCTGCGGTTAATTTCGGCAACAGAGGCGATAGCTGGCGGCGACTTCGACTCAACAGTTTCAGGTAGCGGCGTTGCCGAACTCGAAGCCCTAGCTTGTGCTTTCAAGCGCATGAATTCCCAGTTAAAAGCATCTCGCAAGCGGCTAGAAGAATATTCTGGCGATTTAAAGCGGCAAGTTGCACAGAAAACGAAGGAACTAAAGCAAGCTAAAATTGCAGCCGAAAGTGCCAATCGCGCTAAAAGTACCTTTCTAGCCAATATGAGCCACGAATTGAGAACGCCTCTGAATGCGATTATCGGTTTTGCTCACCTCCTTGTGCACTCTAAAAAAACTGCACCGGAACAGCAGTCGAGTTTAGATATTATCAATCGCAGTGGCGAGCATTTGTTGAAACTAATCAACGATATTTTGTCGCTGTCTAAGATTGAAGCTGGTCAAATTACCCTCGAATCAAATGCTTTTGACCTGTACAGTTTGCTCAATGACATAGAAGGGATGTTCCAACTCAAAACTCAATCGTCGGGGTTGCAACTTGTTTTTGAACGCAGTTCAGATGTACCGCAATACGTCCGAACTGATGAAAGCAAGCTGCGCCAAGTTTTGATTAATCTGTTGGATAATGCTGTTAAATTTGCTGAGGCGGGTAGGGTGAAGCTGACTGTAAAATGCCGACCGTTGCTGGCAAAAAAACCGCTATCCAAATTTTTTCTCCAATTCTCTGTGAAGGATACAGGCCCAGGCATTGCGCCTGACGAGGTTAGCCGTTTGTTCAAGCCGTTCGTGCAAGCGGATGCTGGCAGGAAATCGCAAACGGGAACGGGTTTGGGATTGCCAATCAGTAACTCTTTTGTGAAGCTGATGGGTGGTGAGATTAAGGTCAAAAGTTCTGTGGGGAAAGGAACGGTTTTTAGTTTTTACGTTAAAGTCAGTCATGCCACACAGAGCGAAGTTTATGACAGACTGCCGCAAAAACGAGTGAAGGCGCTGGCATCCAACCAACAAATATATCGCATTCTGGTAGCGGACGATGAGTCGGCAAATCGGTTGCTGCTAACTCAGATATTGAAGTCGGCTGGTTTTGTTGTGCGGTTTGCGGATAACGGAATTGAGGCTGTTAAGTTGTGGCGAAAGTACAAGCCGCATTTAATTTGGATGGATTTGAGGATGCCTGTTTTAGACGGTTTTCAAGCTGCTAAAAAAATTCGAGCTCTGCCTAACGGTTCTAACACTAAGATTATTGCTTTGAGCGCTAATGCTTTTGTTAAAACCCAGGAACTCGCCATGTCGAACGGCTTCGATGACTTTGTTGCCAAGCCGTTCCGAGAAACAGTAATTTTTGAGAAGATGGCGCGACCTTTGGGTGTTCGCTATATCTTAGAAGAGGAGTCGCCGAGGAAGTCCGGGCAGGATGAGCCTGCCCAGCAACTGACTCCTGAGTCGCTGTCTGTCTTGCCGAGGGAGTTGATTGAAAAGCTTTATAAAGCAGCCGCTTGTGGAGACGAGCAAGCGGTAAGGCTGTTGATTGAGCGAGTTCCGCTGTCCGAGAAGCAAATTGCTGCGGCTCTAACTAAATTAGTTGACAATATGAGCTTAGATATTATCAGTGATTTGACTCAGAAGTGCATTTCGGCCGATTGTACGATCGCCCAATCCCAAGACAGTTCTCAAAGTTAACTCCCTGTTTAGAACCCGTACCTCATACCATTTTCCTAAAGATCCGATAGAGATCGAACACGACAAGACATTGTAATTTATACACTTTCCCTGTTTGCTAAAGTCTGTCATAACTTTAAAAAAATGGTATTAGCGCTCTTTCGTCACTTTCATGAGAGTAAATTCTCGAAGACACGACAGCAAAGGATCTCTTGCCAAATGCTCCCAACGCCAGCAAGGTGTTAGAAAATCGCTCCACAAAACCATACCAGATTAGCATTATCAAATTATGGTCAGATTTTTCCTTTCTTAGAGTGATGAAAGAGCGTTAGTCGGGTCAAGCAGCGATCGCGAGTGGGACTTGGGCGGTCAGCGCTTCATATTCGGGGAAAGAGTTTGTCTTTGGCGATCGGGAAGCTGCACCAACATCAGCATCAACACGATCGCTAGTACCGCCAACGCCCGAAGCTGTATTGCCAGCACCAACACCACCATCACCCGAAACACCCGTAGCAGAACCCCTCCCCGTTCAATTCACCGAAAGCAGCCTGACTCACTGACTTCAAGTACCCGATAAAAAAGCGACGGTCGGGTTTACCGTTGATATGTCCGTCAAAGAGCTTTCGCGGGACGCGAACTTTCCGCGATCGACGATCGCAGTCTGCTACTTACCCGAGCCAACAAGTATAAATTAATACCCTAAATTTTTTAAAAAAAGATACGTGTAACAGGAAATAAAAATTAATAAAAATTTAAAGATAAAAGGTTTTTTTTAGCGCAAATTCAAGTAATATATCTGTTGGGGTCTAAAACCAGCCATAACTAACTATTTTGAGATTAAATGGCCGATACAACCCAAATCCCAGGAATTCAAAGCCTTTGGGAAAAAACCTCTGGTGATTCTCAAATTTGTGTAGCTGTATTAGATGGCTTAGTAGACCGGGATCACGCTTGTTTTGCCGGATCTGACCTGAAACGGCTGCCCACATTGGTGCAAGAAGAAGTCTGTATCACCGGTGCTATGTCTTTGCACGGCACCCACGTTGCCAGCATAATCTTCGGGCAGCACGGTTCAGAGATACCGGGAATTGCTCCTAAGTGTCGGGGATTGATAGTTCCCATCTTTTCCGACAACCGCTCTAGGGTATCTCAGCTAGACATAGCTCGTGCGATTGAAACTGCTGTCAATGCTGGCGCTCACATTATCAACATCAGCGGCGGTCAACTGACCGAAATAGGCGAAGCTGAAGGCTGGCTGGAAAGTGCCGTGCAACTATGCAACGACAACAACGTTTTAATTGTGGCTGCGGCTGGGAACGACGGTTGCAATTGCCTGCACGTCCCTGCGGCACTTCCGGCAGTCTTGGCAGTCGGAGCAATGGACGAGCTAGGTCGGCCTCTAAATTTTAGCAACTGGGGGGAAACCTACAACAATCAAGGTATTTTAGCCCCAGGAGAAAACATCCCAGGAGCAAAGCCCGGAGGAGGCACTAGCCGACTTAGTGGCACCAGCTTTGCCAGCCCGATTATTTCAGGCGTGGCTGCTTTGTTACTAAGCCTGCAACTTCAGCAGGGACAAAAGCCCGATCCGAGCAAAGTGCGCGAGGCTATTTTAACAAGCGCCTTACCCTGCGACGCCGATACAGAAAGTTCAGAACGCTGTCTGGTTGGCAAGCTCAATATTTTGGGTGCAAGTTATTTAATACAAGGAGGAAAAATGTCAGAGCAATTAGAAGCCGTCGAGGCTGCTGGCTGCGGTTGCGAGCAAATAACTCAAGCAGTTTTAGAAGAAACCGCACAACCCCAAGAGCAACTGCTAGAAAGTTTACAAACTGTGGCACTTTCTTCAGAATCTCTGCCACCCGCCCCCGAAGCCCTACTAAATTCCACCCAAATTCGTTCATTTAGCAGCCCAAACAATTCTTTTATGAGCAACAACCGACCCACTGGCATCGCCGCCAGCCAAGCACCTAGCGACCTCGAAGATGTCCAGCTTGCCTACGCTTTGGGAATTCTTGGCTATGACTTCGGCAGCGAGGCGAGGCGCGACTCGTTTAAACAACTGATGCCCGCCTATGAAATTGACACTACCGCTGTGCCGGCAAACCCCTACGATGCCCGCCAGATGGCTGACTACCTAGAACAAAACCCCTCAGAGGCGAAGGCTTTAATTTGGACCCTAAACCTCGAATTAACTCCCGTTTACGCCATTGAGCCAGTGGGGTCGTTTGGTCGCGACGTGTACGGCCTGTTGCAAGAATTTTTGGCAGGTCAAGTAGAGGCGGAAGACAGCGAAGGCTATGTGGAACGAGTCAGCATTCCGGGAGTGCTGACCGGCAGAACGGTTAAATTATTCTCCGGGCAAATAGTGCCGATCATCGAACCGCACAACACGCGAGGAATGTACAGTTGGAAAGTTAATACCCTCGTCAGCGCTGCTTTAGAAACAGTCCGCACAGAAGCGACAGAAGCGACAGAAGAGACGATGCGCCGCACCCTGGGCAGTTTCCTCAACCGCATTTACTACGACTTGCGGAATTTGGGAACCACATCCCAAGACCGCGCCTTGAATTTTGCCGCTACCAACGCTTTCCAAGCCGCTTCTACCTTCGCGACTGCTGTGGCGACAGGAATGGAACTCGACAGTATTACTGTAGAAAAAAGCCCGTTCTGTCGGCTGGATAGTGATTGCTGGGATGTGAAATTAAAGTTTTTCGATCCAGAAAATAGCCGTCGCGCTAAGAAAGTTTACCGCTTTACCATTGATGTCAGCGATATCATCCCCGTGACACTGGGCGAGGTGCGTTCTTGGTCTACACCTTACTAATTTTCGAGGTAATATGAAGCTACCTAAATTATCGGCTCCTGTGAAAAGACCGGAATTAATTCACCCTCACCGCTCTGTTGATGTGGTGAACGGTTTGTCAGAAGATTTGGTAAATATCCGCATCAATTTGATGCACGGGGCAAATTACAATGACCCGGCGGTGTTTGCTTACCGGAGCTATCAACAGCCTAAAAGTTCTAGCTGTGGCTGCTGGGGCGGCAGGCGATAAAAACCACTTTTCTCCTCTTTTTCGCCAAAAATAACGGCGGATTTTTAAAGTAAAAAGTTTAGATATGAAATTGAAAACTTAGTTTTCCTATCCAATTCATATCTAAACTCTGAAGCCAGCAGGAATCAAAGTGATGACTAATCTCCTGAAAAATAGCCGACCAGTTCTGACCTTTGACGGGATAAAAAGTTATGTTGCGCTCCCCCATATTTCCTGCGATCTAGGCAACAACTTTACGGTAGAAGCTTGGGTAAAAACTAAAACAAATAAGGGGGTGCAAAGGATATTTTCGGAGCATCCTGCTTGGGGTTTTGGTTTATTTAACAGCCAGATCCGGTTCACGGTTTATAAGAGGAAAAATTACAACACTACCTCAGCTAAGCTTGTAGCAAGCACTTGGTTTCATCTAGCGCTGGTATTTGAAGCTAACAGCTTGCTGTACTTTTATGTCAATGGTGAACTCGTGCAGACTTTAGCCGGCAGTCGACGGGGGAAATCAAACAGCGTTAGTTGGGAAATTGGCCGGAAAAATCCTAAAGGTTCAGAATGTTTGATGGGTCAACTTTCAGAAATCCGCATCTGGAATAAGTGCCGCATTCAGGCAGAACTTCAAGCTGATATGTCCCGCTCTTTGACAGGGAATGAACCGGGACTAGCAGGCTATTGGCCTTTAAATGAAGGTACGGGCAATACAGTTTGCGACAAGACTCAAAATGCTAATCACGGGAGCGTTCACGAGGCAACTTGGGAGTTCTCTGAAGTTCCCGTCCTCGCTGAAGTAATTGAAACACAGGAGATGGTGACTATGACCAATGCAAATGCTCGACAAGAACGCTTGCAGACAGTGCTGAATTTTGACGGCATTGATGACAAAATTGATATTGATTATGCCAAGGAAATCAATCCCGCTACGTTCACGGTTGAGGTGTGGGTGATGTTTATTGGGGGCGACGGATACCGCTCAGTATTAACGTCGCGGGATGGGTCGGATGTGGATGGTTGCAAGGGCTATTTGTTCTATGCGACTCCCGATCTGAAATGGGAGTTTTGGCTGGGTAGTGGCGAGGTGGGAGTGAGTTGGATTGTTCTGAGTGGGCAGGATATTGAGATTAATACTTGGGTACATTTGACGGGGGTGTACGATGGAAAATCTGATACAGCTTATTTCTATGTCAACGGACTGGAAGTGAGCAAAAAAGAGAATGTCAAGTTTAAAACAAATATTAAACGTCCCTTCCGTATTGGTGCGGGGAACACCGAGCAACCGGGTTACGGAGATTATTTATTTAATGGGAAAATTGCCGAGGTTCGTCTGTGGAATAAAGTCCGCACGGCTAAGGAAATTCAATCGAAGTTAGTTCACCGTTTAAAGGGGGATGAAGCGGGGTTAGTGGGGTATTGGCCTCTTTCGGAAGGGTCGGGGACTTTGGCGCGAGAGAAGGCGAAAAAACCTCAAAATGGCAAGATTTTTGGGGACGCAGTTTGGGGTCAGTCGTTGATGCCGATTATTGATGCGCCAGATGCGAAAGAGCGTTTGTTAAATTCGACGGGTTTGGAAGACTACGGTTATTGGTGGAAGAAATTGTCTGAGGGGCAAGCAGATAAGCCGAGGGTGCCTTTCCGCCGGGGACGAATTTGGTCATAAGCAGTAATAGGGGTCTTTAATTGAAACTTCAATTTAGCAAGTGCTACACCGTTGTGGGAGCCATTGAATAAAAATTAGGAAATATTTTTTTAAAATTTCCTATTTTTTCTAGAGATTGAAACATATTAATGGATGCCCAGCACATCCAAAATCGAGATTTTACATTTGTGTGTAAGTCTCGATCGTTGCTGATAGTTTAGTTGAAAATTGATCGACTAAACCATCTTAAATTGCCGTAAATTTGCTCATCTTTCTGACAATAATCGGGCAAAAAACATCCAAAAATCTCTTGACTTTTATTCTGTTTTTGTTTATGATGGATTTCAGGTAAAAAAATAACTTTTCAGCCCAACAGCAGAAAAGTTATGAGCTCTCTAAAAGCGAGCAAAAAAACACCAAATACGACTCTCTTAAGGAGTAACAACATGAACAGCAAAAAGAAAAACTTGAGACCGCAAGTATCTGCTCCTGTGGACCGTCCCGCATCGGGTACTGGCATTATTGGCTCTCAACCCTCTGGCGGGCTTAGTGTTTATGGTGGGGTAGAAGGATCTTTCATGCTGCTGGTCTTCTTCTAAACCTGATATTTTACTAGCGTTTCTGCTGATGAACGAGCTGATTTTAAGATCTTTCATGACATTATTATTTCCAAAAGATGTTATGAGGATGAAATCTGTTTTATGTCAGTAGGAAGCTAAAGATACCAAACCAGCCAGTAGCTTATTTATTTCATAAAAGTGACTGGCTGGTTTCTAGTTAATCAGGAATTCGTGTTATGAATCTCAAAGAATTTATTATCTACCTCGGCGAGAATCCCTACAAGTTTCTGGCTGCCAAAGAAAACGCAGATGCAGTTATGGAAGAAGCAGGTCTTTCCGAGGAAGATCGAGAAGCTCTCAAGAGTGGCGATATGAGGCGAATTGGTTTGGCAATAGCAGGAAGCGAGCCAACGCAAGGTATACCCCTACTAAGCTAGTAGACATCTCCTTAAAAGATGCTAGAACACTTGCTAGATCTAGGCAAAAAGCTAACTTTGCCAGATGTCTAGTGGTTGAGATATTGTCGCAATCGCAGGTCAGTAAAATTGACAAAGTTTATCAAGTGCTATTTTTATTATGGAGCTTGGTAAAGTGGTTAGTTTATTATTAGGAAATAAAAGGCAAGTTGCACAATGACAAAAAAAGGGTCTCTGCTGGTGGTTGGCACCGGCATTAAAGCAGGCGGTCATCTCACCACTGAAGCGCAATCGGCTATTAAGAATGCTGACAAAGTATTCTATGCTGATGGGAATCCTATCAGTGTTTATCAAATTAAATCCCTCAATCCCAATGCTGAAACATTGAGCGATCTCTATGGAAAGGGTAAACCCAGATATGAGACCTACGCGCAGATGGTGGAAAGAATTATCACAGCCGTGCGGGAAGGTTTCCAGGTGTGCGCTATCTTCTACGGACACCCTGGGGTTTTTGCCAGCCCCCCTCATATCTCAATTCGTCAGGCTCGTAACGAGGGTTTTGAAGCGTTAATGCTGCCTGGTATATCCGCTGAAGATTGCATTTTTGCTGACTTAGGAATTGACCCCGGAGTATATGGCTGTCAGAGCTATGAAGCAACTGATTTTCTAGCCTATCGGCGAATCTTCGATCGGCGAAGCACTCTAGTGCTGTGGCAAGTAGGAGCAATTGCACAGGCAGATTATCAGGGCAAAGTTTATGCCGATCAACAAAGAGGGCTAGCTCTATTAGTGGAAACTCTTCTAGAATCATATCCTGCCGATCATACAGCGGTGGTCTATGAAGCTGCGACAATGGCAATCTTTGTACCTCGGATAGAGCGTGTGGCGATTGCCAAATTAGGAGAATCTGTATTGACCGCGATGTCAACTTTAGTAATTATCCCCGATCCCAAGTGGTCTGAACCCGATCTGGAACGTGTAAAACGTCTGGGTATTGAAGAACACATTATGAAAAGCAGAGAATTTAAGGAGAAGCAACTTCGGGCAATCGGCTAGAATGCTCGCGACTGATTTGAAATAAAAATTTGAATTCCTAGCAAACTCCGCTGGCATTCGGCCCAAGCACCTCCACCGAGTTTATATTTACTGTTGGCTTTTGCTCATGCCTGACCTCATTGACAATTCCCAAGATTTGCAACAAATTCGCGATTTCTACAATCTCGTCGGGCAGTCTCCAACAAACCAAGGCTGCTTGCTCCGAGTGACAAGTTCCGATACCGATCCTTTTCACGGCACTACTCTTTATTTAGCTGCTCAAGCTGGCATTCAACCCGGAAATTATGTCCTCGATGCAGGTTGCGGTACGGGTGGGCCCAGCATTGTTATTGCTCAGAGCATCGAAGATGTGACGATTGAAGGAATTAACTTATCAGAAGAGCAAGTTAACATAGGTCAGAAACTTGTGCGGGAAGCAGGACTTTCCGATCGCATTCGCCTTCAGGTGGCAGACTTTCACGACTTGTCCTTTGACAGTGGTATTTTTGACGTTGTAGTGTTCTTTGAAACCATCGGATTCTCCGACGAACTCAGACGGGTTCTGGCAGAAGCCTACCGCGTGCTGCGACCTCAGGGAACTCTTTACATCAAAGATTTATTCCGCCACGAACATCCCTTGTCAGAGCAAGAGCAGCAGAAACTTGCAAAATTCAAACAGGCTCAACTTCATAATGTTCCGTGCATGAGCGAAGTCAGTGAAGCAATTCAGTTAGCTGGTTTTCAGGATATCAAAGTGCGGGATTTGAGTGACGTTTTAATCAGTGCTCCGTTAGCTGACTTTCCGGCATTCTGCGGTGACATCAAGGCTCAGAAACCCTTCGTTGTTCCAATCACCACCCGAAACATTAGTGGATCGAGTTCAGAATCACCTGCCATGCCTAACTACGATTCCAAAGCCGTCACCCCCAGCCAAGCTGTCGGCACCGTCACCGCCAGCATTCCATCAAACATAGTTTATGCTTTAGGAACCCTCGGCTACGACTTTGGCAGCGAAGCGCGGCGCGATACATTCAAACAACTGATGCCGGCCTATGAAATTGAGGGCATCGCAGTCCCGGCTAATCCCTACGACGCACGCCAGATGGTTGATTATCTGGAACAAAACCCCTCGGAAGGGAAAGCTTTAATTTGGACGCTGAATCTGGAATTAACGCCAGTTTATGCCATTGAACCGAAAGGACCTTTTGGGGCGGATGTGTATGAAACTCTCCAGTTAATGTTAGCCGGACAGGTGTTTGCCGAAGATAGCGAAGATTTTATTGAGCGGGTGAGTATACCGGGGAGATTGACTGATCGCACGGTCGAGCTATTTTCAGGGCAAATAGTACCAGTAATTTCTGTTCAAAACATCCGAGGAATGTATGGCTGGCGAGTGAATAGCCTGATCGCCGCAGCTTTAGAAACGGTGCGCGATTCTGACAGTAGTACCAGCGAGGAAGCAATCCGGCGTTCTTTAGCGAGTTTCCTGCACCGCATCTATTTTGACTTGCGAAATTTGGGGCAAACGGCCCACGATCGCGCCCTCAATTTTGCAGCAACTAATGCTTTTCAAGCTGCTTCTACGTTTGCTGATGCGGTTGCCAGAGGGATGGAACTGGACAGTATCGAAGTAGAAAAAAGCCCGTTTTGCCGACTTGATAGTGATTGCTGGGATGTGAAGTTAAAGTTTTTTGACCCAGAAAATAGCCGCCGGGCTAAGAAAGTTTTCCGCTTTACAATTGATGTGAGAGACCCCATGCCTGTGACATTGGGCGAAGTGCGATCGTGGTCTGTTCCAAGTTAGTTCGGTAGTTGGGATTTTACCATCAAGGTAAGAAGGCGTTGTCACCTCGTCAGGTCTTTTCATCCAATAATAAACTTCTGCGATGAAGGCAAAGACAAGTACCTGACCAAGCGACAATGCGATCGCATAATCGAGAAAAAAAACTCTAGGAACATAAAACAGCAACTCTTTTCAAAGCAGCATTTTTAGAAGCAAGAGATACGATATGCCTTTCCCGGGTAGTGCAACTGATAAATTTGGCAACCGCTCGCTACCCTATTTATCAGTTGCACCGCATCAAATAGCATCACTACTCAAGCTTTGTATTACTTAAATATTGATGCTGAGAGGGATTTTTGAAGGCTGCAAAAATCGATAAGACACAAGCCTTTGGGCATCTGCTTCGAGAATTTTTGCTTCGATGTCATTCAGGTTTACCTTGAATTTGTCGAAGGCTATTTTCAATTGTGGCTCGACAAAAGATGAACCAGGGTAATCGAGGAGGTTCGTATAGTAAACTGAACCCAACAAATAAAGCACTTCTATTTGGAGTAATGCTCGCTCTAGTGGCGGTAGCGAACCCATGAAATTTTGCTGCTGTGCGGAGTTGGTAGGTGCTGGAGAATAGCAACCCAAAGGAAATGCTGGTGCGTAGGTCATCAAGCCGCTTTGCGGAAAGTTAACAGCAGCGTGTTGGGCACTAGCTGCAAAGATAACCGTAGAGATGGCCTCTACTAAATAATCTAAGCTTGCAATCCGACCGTCAGCATTTTCGCCAATATAGCAGTGTCCTTTAGCAAACAATTCACCAGCCCAATTTTGCAGTTGTCGATCGGCAACTACCGACTTATCGCTAGAATAGTTCAGGCGCAGGTATTCGCCCACCCACTGATGAATGGCATCCCAAATTAGTTGTCCGTCATCTCGATAAGGATAAATCGGTAATTGCTGGGAATTATTGACACCGCGTTTTTCTAAAGTTCGGGGGAAGGCAACTTCATTAAAGTTAGCTAAGTGGCTCATCGCTTCTTTAATAGCGAGTTGGCCGTTACTGCCTATAGTGGCACTCAATAAGAAGTCTATAGGCCCTTCTGGTGCTAATAAATTCTTATGTGCGCCGTAATTAATCAAGATAGTACCTTGCAAGTGAGGTTTCAACAAAACCATTACAGGATGACTATTATCGGTAAAGCAGCGATTAGTTGCCAGAACAAAAGGCTCAATAAATAAGTGAGTCTGAGCTAGGTGAGATATCAGCTCGTGGTAATTGCTATCTGCCATTTGCACGACGGTTTTAGCTGTCATCCAGTTGTCGCCATCTAGGGGCGTAAATATAGGATTGTTATCCCCCGGAACTGGCTGGCAGCGAATTGCTATTGGCCGTAAATTTCGATCTTGATATTGTTCGGGCGGTACTGCAAATAATGCGATTGGAGCATACATATACTTTGGCAACCCACCAATATCGCTATTGACTAAACTATCGAGCTTGGAATAATCTGCTAGATAAAGTCGCCCGGATTGCAGTGCTGCTTCTAGATTATCTTGATGCAGAATCTCTCCGTACTGTGCGCTGGTAATTAACAGGCGCTCGTCTAGTTCTTGGATTTGATTGAGCATTACAGGGTTTGGCCCTGCTACTTGCATATAAGCAAAAACTGCATCTTGTTGGAAATTTCCTACAGTTGCCGGTCTGATTGTTAACGGGTTGAGTAACTTTTCGTAATCTTCGAGAGTAGGATTGACAGTACCGCGTACAAGTATTTCCGTAGAATCAGCTTGCTTGTCAATTAATTCTTGTCCCAAACATCTAGCAATTCCTTGAAGGTGCTTGTATAATTCTCGATCGACTTCCTCAACTTCCTCAACTTCCTCGAATTGAGCGACTTCCTCAACTTCATCAACTCGGTCAACTTCATCGAGTTGCTCGCTTTTGAGATTTCGTGCAGATTTCACTTCTAAGTTTCCGCTGAGTTCAGCTTGTATTTCTCGATCTATTCGATCGAATACATTTTCAACTTCACTAAAATCCCCTGTCAAGGGAATGCTACTTTTAACCTTGGGGGATACTTTTCGCTCCAAGACTGATTCTAGTTTTAAAACAGCATTAGTTAATTCTGCTTGTCCCTGGGCTGCCCTTATTTCACGCTCGATTGACTCTAACGAATCAATTTCACTCTCGTTTGACAGCGAGTTTTTGAGAAGATTAGCCGACTTTTCAGCCTCGTTCAAAATACTCAGCGTACTCAACACTAAACTCACCCATTTCAGGCTGGGAAGTTCATCGGCTTTAGGCAGTCTAGGCAGGTTGCCGATCGGACTAAGTGGCACCTCAGTCATAGCTAAAGGAGCTAAAACTGTATAGTCATATTCGTATTTACCAGATACAATCAACCTGCGAGCCAAAGGAACCGTAGCTAAAAAAGTGACTAAACGGTATACGGTTTCAATGATTTGTTGCCTGGAAAAAGACATATTTTGCTCCAAAGAAAAATATTACTAGATTGGGTGAATCGAGAAGTTACTAGATTGGGTGAATCGAGATTAGATTCTTCAGTATTGGTTGGTAACAGTTTGACTCTTAATTTTGTATTAGTTGCATCAGTTGATATAGCAATCCTAAATCATTTGTGAATTTCTTACTCCCTCCTTTTGCTAAGGAGAGGGTTGGGGTGGCGGAAAAAATTTACGACTCCTGCAAGGATTGCTACAGATTTTTAGCTGCTTGCGACTGCTACCAATCAAGAACTGGCAAGTTGTCGGCTCGGGATTAAAGTTGAAAGCCCAAAAATCCACTGTTTAACGAACTCAGCTAATATAGCATACCTGCTGAGCAACATCAGAATTCTCCTCACAGACCACCATCAGCAAGCCCGCAGGTGAAAGAAAGTCGATCGCGAGCGTTGTGGATTGATGCTTGGTTGCAAGACGGCTTGCGCCAGAGAGCAATAGCGCCAGCAAAGGCTGGAAGCTACTTCTCATCCTAGTTCTGTGCTTGAAGCCGTATAAATTAATACACCAAATAAATAAGAAAAAAGATGACTGCAAGCCGGAAACAAAAGTTAACAAAACTTTTTAGCTAAAAAGTTTTTTTAGGCGCAAATTCAAGTAATCTATCTTTTGAGGCGAACAACCAGTCAAATCTAACTATTTTTCCAGAAAACGGCTGATTTAATCCAAATCCTGGGTAATTAAAGCGAATAGGAAAAAACCGATGGCGATTTTCTTCCTTGTGTAGGGCCACCCACTCGACAAGCGGGTGGACTCAAAGCTTGAGACGGCCAAATATTTCTGATATTTTCCCTCTACAACTTATAACTGGCTTCAGTTCTTGCCGCTCCTGCACGGCTCCCCCAAACCTATTTACTTCATACCCAAAAATGGCAATTGAGGATCTTTTCGCCAAGTACAAAAAGCCCAACATCGTTATTATCATTACCGACCAACAGCGCGCCTTGCAGCACTATCCGCGGGACTTCATCTACAGGCTCCCCGCACTGAAGCAGTTGATGAGCAACGGTTTGAGTTTCGATCGGGCATTCACCGCCGCTTCTGCCTGCGCCCCCAGTCGCGCAACTTTCTTGACCAGCCAGTATCCGGCAAAGCACAAAACAACGGATACTGGTCAGCTACAGCCGAAGGAGCCTCTGAACACACAGTTGCCCAACCTCGCCCATGTCCTAGGGAAGGCTGGCTACAAAACACGTGCTTGGCTCGGCAAATGGCACCTTGGAGAAATTAATACTAGCCCCATAGAAGCTGGATTCACAGAGTGGGATGACCCGGACGCAGGCATCACCATCAGCGACTACAATACCCTCGGCGGTGGCGAGGCAGATAACGACAGCCGTTACCTCGCCGATATGCTGAAGTTCGTCGAACGACAGGACGAGAACGCTGAAGATCCGTTTTGCCTGGTTGCGTCCTTTGTCAATCCTCACGACGGGTTCGTAGCGTTCAGAGGGCTGGGTGGCTCTGGATATGCAAGCAGTACCCTCACTGAGGCGATCGTGGAGCTGCCACGTAACTACAGGCAGCATCTGAACGAACACCTCTTGGATAACTTACACTCAGAGCCTCGCGCCCACGCCTCAGCGAGCTGGTGGACTTTCGCTCGACCTGGCTCTAAGATGCCTCCCAAGCACAGACCGCAGGATTATGTCAACTTCTACGCCTATCTCCAGATTTTGGTCGATCGACAAATCGAGCAACTCCTGGACGGTCTGGCGAAGCAGAATCTGATCGACAATACCCTGATTATCCGCTTCGCCGACCACGGTGAAATGGCTATGAGCCACGGTTTAGTTGAGAAATTCTTTAACGCTTACGAAGAAAGCATTCGCATACCCTTCGTGTTCTCCAATCCTGTAGCCTGGCCTACAGCACAGACTACCCAATCCCTTGCCAGCAGCGTCGATTTGACTCCGACCATCGCCTCGTTGCTTGGTGTCGAGTGGCACAAACCGGAGGAAGCGATTCCAGCAACAGCCAACCCGACGATTTTTTACGGGCAAGATTTGTCGCCAATTCTCAACAATCCGACTTCCACTGTCCAGGAATCCATCCACTTTACATACGACGATAATCCAGCGGTTATACCTCCTCCAGAAGATAAACCGAAGCAGAGGATTTTGCACCCCAGTATCGTCCGAACGATTCGGACTTCCAAGTGGAAATATTCGGTCTACTTCAACGAACAAGACGAGGCGAAGGCTGAGGGTGCCGAAGGGGATTGGGAACTCTATAACCTAGAAGTAGATCCTTACGAGGACAAGAACCTAGCTGGTAATGGCGATCCCGAGATTAACAAGCAGCAGTGGGAATTGGAGCGGCAATTGCAAGAGGCTATGAATCGCCTGGGAACTATGCCGACTGCCTTCAAATGGCCTCCCCAGAAGACCTTGTTAAGCCGAGGCGCACCCGCCACCAAACCCACCGATATCTAGAGCGCGAGCGCCGAAGTAAGGAGTCCCGCCAAACTAGGGAGAGGATGGTGTTTTCCCTCCTTTCTCTGATTTGGGCAATATTCGATCGATCAATTAGAAAAACTCAATTACCAGTTGGTTAACCTATGGAAGCAGTTTGGGATACGTTAAAGAATATCAATTACTCTGGCATACCGATTGCTAGAATCGCTATTGTGCTCGTTGTTCTAACCTTGACACAGACGTTAAGGCGATTTTTCGTAGCAGTCATTGTTAAAACTATTGAGAGTTTTACTAGCAAAACTAAAACAACACTTGATGATGAGTTGATTACAATTATCAAGCCTGCTTTAAGTTGGCTGATTCTGATAGGTGGATTTTGGCTGAGTAAAGAAATTCTGGCAGATAACTTAGGTTCTCAACTAAATCAAACAATCGGTAGCCTGCTCAACTATACAGTTATTTTCATAGTTGCCTATGTTATTTACCGATGCTCTTCTATTTTCGGTCAGATTATAGCCAACTTAGTGCTGCACACCGAAACAGAGCTCGATGAATTGCTCAGACCTTTAATGCCCAAGATTTTTCAATCAGCAGCAATTATTGTCTTTATCATCAAGATCAGCGAGGCATTTTTAGGACAATCTGCTGCTGCATTGGTGGGGCTATTGGGCGGTGCCGGTATCACTTTTGGTTTGCTGCTGAAGGATATTGTTTATGACTGGTTTTGTACGCTGATTATTTACTCCGACAATCTCTACCGAGAAGGTGACTGGGTGGGGATATCCGGGGTCGATGGTTTCGTGCAGATACTCAATATTGGATTCAGAACTACAACTCTACATATAACTAAGTGGGGTTCTATCATCAAAATGCCCAATTCCAAAATGATTTCTGGAATTGTCGAAAACTGGTCGCAAAATCCGGGTAAAGAATTAAAATGGGGCTTAGTCTTAACTCTCAAAATAGACGGCATTTCGGCGGGGCAAACGGCGCGGATTTGTGAAAAGCTTGAAGAATTGCCGAAGTACATTCAAGGCTTGTCTCCGTCGTGTACGGTGCGGTTCAAACAAATTGACAAAAATGCCCGGGTTATTGAAATTATGGCAGTTGTCAATGACGATAATTTCTACTTTGATGCTGAGAAAAACTTAAATCTAGCTATACTAGAATTACTCGAAAAAGAAGGAATAGATTTCCTACACGTGGAACTAAGAACGGAACCTGAAAAATACAAAAAGAGCCTGCAAGCAACCAACAATTGAGCATTCATGTTGGCTCGAAGTCAATTTAGAGTAACTGCTTGCTCGCATCGTGCGATAGCGGTTGAAAATCGGGTGAAGTACAGTTACAGTCCTAGCAGACATCTGTACTTGACTCCACTCATTAATGCTAAATTGCCTGCTTTTCTCTCGATAATTCAACCTCAAATATATCGGTCATCCAAGCATTTGAGGGAAAAATATCCCGCTCCGTTTAATAACAACGGGGATTCCTGCTAAATTTACCGCACTCGCACTCTCGGAAAGCCAAATGTCAACCGCCTCTTTAACAACTCTAATAACTATTCTGGATTGCCATTCTACTCTAAAAAATGATGGCGAAGATGTCATTCAAGGATTGACCAAAAGCCCAAAAACTTTACCCGCTAAATATTTTTACGACAGTCGCGGTTCTCAACTTTTTGAACAAATTTGCGAATTGCCCGAATATTATCCAACTCGCACAGAAGCCTCGATTTTGCGCCAATATGCTGGTGAAATCGCACGGATAACAGGTGATTGCGAACTCGTAGAATTAGGCAGTGGCAGTTCCACAAAAACTCGCCTTTTGCTAAATGCTTATCAATCTCGAAATTACTCCTGTAAGTACGTGCCTGTTGATGTTAGCGCCAGCATTCTCAAAGAGAGCGCCCTTCAATTGCAAGTAGAATATCCGGCTTTGCACGTTCAAGGGTTGATAGGGACTTACGAACAAGCCCTCGCTCAATTAACGCCTGCATCTTTGCCTGCGCGGATGATTTTCTTCTTGGGCAGTTCTCTGGGTAATTTCACGCCGCAGGAATGCGATGTTTTATTGAACCAAATTAAAGATGTACTCGCTCCGGGAGATTACTTTTTACTCGGCATTGACTTGCAAAAATCCCAGCAAATTTTAGAAGCAGCTTATAACGATTCTCAAGGTATAACTGCCGCTTTTAATTTAAATATGCTCGACCATTTAAACTGGCGTTTTCAGGGTGATTTTGATACTAATTTATTCACCCATCAAGCTATTTACAATCAACAAGAGAACCAAATTGAAATGTACTTGCATTGCCAAACAAGTCATGTAGTGAATTTAGAAAAGCTTGGATTGAATGTTACCTGGAAAACTGGCGAAAGTATCCTTACGGAAATTTCTCGTAAATTTGATTTAGACACTGTGGAAAAAGAACTAGACTCCAAAGGACTGAAAACCATAAAAAGCTTTACAGATCCCCAAAAGTGGTTTGGTTTAATTCTGTGTCAAGCCACTAAATGAATCACCCCGAGCCTTCGGTATTGTTTGGTTCCCAACTCTCCAAACAATACAAATTAATCTAGAAAATACGCAACCGCAGACGGCAGCACGTACTAGAACTATATTTAAAAATGTGCGTTCTCAATCGCGAGGTAGATGATGTGCTTTTCTTGTTTCAAGACTTGCTGTCAAAGTATTTGGATCGAGAAAGCGATCGGTACAAGCCCCCCAAAACGGTTGATTTGTAGTAAGCTTTAACACACCGACTTCTCAGAGCTTGAATAACCGCATTTTTTATTAGGTTTCGGGTATAGTACGAGCCGCAATTTCGCTTGTCTGTAGCACGTAACTCCTGTCAGGTTCGAGTTAATTACTGTAGTTTAGACTAAAAAATGATTGCAGCCAAAAGTAGCCGCCTTTGAATATCCGGCAAGCTGTTACTCAAAAACTCAAGAGGGAGAAGATTAAATAACTAATCTTGAAGACTTTTTACGTCGAGAAACCCGTTTTTTCACAGTGGGATAGCACGGTGCCTTGGTCCGTACCCTTCCTTTTTCCCAACCAGGGGATTTTCCCCTCTGTTTAGGCATTTTTGCGGGAGTACCAATGTCAACTAAAAGCGACAACATTGATTGAGCAACACGTCCAGGGGTTAAATTAATCGTAGCAGATTGCCAAGGTAATACATTCTCAACCACTAAATCCCTAGCTAGCCAGAGTTGCCAACTCATCAACGGCATTAAATCCCACATTCCGCAGATATTCGATCGGATTTAATTTCAAAAGAATTCAGAATTCTCAAAACCTCAAATAATTGCTCTGCAATCATTTGAGGCTTTTT
>NZ_JAEQCI010000106.1:0-19068 GCF_020738565.1 Microcoleus sp. PH2017_12_PCY_D_A
GACCAACCTACGAAGACGAAGCGATCGCGCTTGAGCCAGTCGTCGAGTACATCAAAGATGCCTCTTTCGTTCTGGGCGCGTCCGACTGCGATTGTCATTACGCTAATCTCCAAATAGATATAATTACAACGGATTGGTCTCTAGTCATTAGTCCCCAACCGTTGCCTCTGCTTAGCAGAAAACGAGCTGGATTATGAACAGAGTTTACTTTTCTTTACCGTATTCACGATTATAGACGTAATTCTTTACAAGAGCAAGTGTTTCTTCAAGAATTTCCGGATCTTGATTTGTCCTAAGTCCCCGAAGTCCCCGAAGCCCTTGAAGTCGCCGAAGTCGTTGCCCGGGCTGTGGGAAGTTCTACTATATAGGACTGTCTGCGCTTTGTGTCGGCAGCGCGGTTGCTTCGTAGATATATCGCCATCAACCTCTTATTTTTCGATCGAGATTTGTCCGAAGTCCCCGAAGTCCCGGAAGAAACCCAGAATCAGGACGGGATCTCACAGGTATCGCTCTACAGAAACCGGGTTTTTTCACGCTCTACAGAAACCGGGTTTTTTCAGGGCAATACTTTGTTACAGCCAGCCGAAAGGGTAAAAAAGCAGGTTATTTGACTCTTGATGCGTAAGTTCTATCCTATATATATACTGAGGGTAGAGCTCCAAACTTAGGTTTTTAAGACTATATGTTCAGCATTGACATCATTGTGAAGAACACGCCCGTCTCTCTGTCGGTACAGCGCAAGCTGGCGGAGGACGCTGAGGCTGTGTACCAGCAGGTTTTAGAGGCGATTCGCAACTCGCAACCGCAAATTTTGGAACTCACCTGCGAAAAAAATCCTGAGAAAAAGGTAGCTGTCGTCAGCAGCGAGATTTCTGGGGTGGTTATTTCTCAGAAATCGGGGACTGCTTCTACAGGCAGAGCACCGGGTTTTGTTTCGATGACTTTGGCAGAATGAGGGCTGGGGGTGCGGGTGCCGATAGGGGCCAGTCAGCGGTTGCTGTGCGGGATTTGGGTTTTTGCTGGCCGTCGGGCGATCGAGTTTTGCAAGGTTGCTCTCTGGATGTACCCAAGGGTGAGTTTTGGATGCTTTTGGGTACTAACGGTAGCGGCAAATCTACGCTGCTGAGGCTGATGGCTGGGCTGCTGCACCCCCAATCGGGCGAAATTGACCTGGGCGGGCGGGTGGGTTTTGTGTTTCAAAACCCGGATCACCAATTGGTAATGCCGACGGTGGGTGCGGATGTGGCTTTTGGTTTGGTGGAGGAAAAGCTTTCTAATCTTCAGGTGCGCTCTAGGGTGGCTGAGGCTTTGGAGGCGGTGAATTTGCTGGATTTGCAGCGCCGACCAATTTATGCTTTGAGTGGGGGCCAGAAGCAGCGAATTGCTTTGGCTGGGGCGATCGCCCGTCACTGCGAAATTTTGCTGTTGGATGAACCGACGGCTTTGTTAGATCCTGATTCTCAGTTGGATTTGGTGGCGGCGGTGCAGCGGTTGGTGAAAAATCGCGGGATTACGGCTTTGTGGGTGACTCACCGTTTGGATGAGTTGAATTATTGCGATGGGGCTTTTTTGTTGGAAAAGGGCCAAGTGGTCGATCGGGGAGATCCGGCGCGTTTGAAGCAGCGGTTGATGCAAAGTCAAGATGTTTAACTATTTTATGAGGTTGGTAGTAAGGACTTTAGTCCTATTTTAATTCATACCTAAAAAGAGGACTGAAGTCCTCACTACAAACGGGTGTTCATCGCAATCCCCGATCGCGCAACAAAGCATCTGCCCAAATTGTATCGGCTTCTGAGAGTGCTGGTATGACTTCCCAGTTGCGATAATCTATCTTGAGGTCGTAACTGCCTACGTCGTATATTTCAGTGAATAATTCCTGCAAGTTGATTACAGGTTCCGTATCGCCCGATCGCAGCGGCAGAGGAAATGCAGGCATCGGGTTCTGCACGTTAAAAGCGTACAAATCTGCAAAAGGGCGGCGATTTCCCGGACTAACTAAAATCCGATAGTGGCTGTCAATATTGTTTTCAATAATGGGCATTTTTTGCCCGCGCTGCAATAAATCAATTTCCACTAAATTAGTCCGGCTTCGTAAAATCTCCTCTCGCTTTTCTTCGTATATTTTTCGCCCTTTGCCGGCGCGTTTGTTCGTAGGCGATAGGATTTCAATAACTGTTATCAATTCTTTGGTTTCCCTTTCCATAATTTCTAAATATCCTTCCCGTCTTGGTAAAGGCACGGGAACAGTTACTGTTATGGGTTGGGTTGGCAGTCTTGTAATTTCTGGGTTTGATGTTGTTGCGTCTGGAATGCTAATTAGCAACGTATCGTCATCAGGAGTTTCATAGATTCTTATTTTTACATCAACTAAATATTTAGGACGCAGTTGGGGAGATAAAAATCTGGCAATTTGATTGATTAACAAGTGATGTATTCCCGGCCAGAGTTCGGGATGTTCTAAATATGGGTCAATACCGGGGAAGGGAGATGGCATTGATGTGACTCCTTGACTCAAATCTATTTCCAGTTTAGCAAGACTTTTTTGGAACAATTAGGGCGATCGCACATCTTGCATTTATTGTAGTCCGCCGGGAGTTTAAATCCCCCTCTGATAGTTAAAGTCCGCCGGGGGTTTAAATCCCCCTCTGATAGTTAAAGTCCGCCGGGGGTTTAAATCCCCCTCTCATAGTTAAAGTCCGCCAGGGGTTTAAACCCCCGTCTCATAGCTAAAGTCGTCTGAAGACGACTGAAAGGTAATAAATCTAAACTTCCATCTTTTCTTCAGTCCTCTTGAGAGGACTTTCGCTATGAGGCAGGGGTTTAAACCCCTGCCGGAATGTGCCAACAAACGCCATATATAAGTTCGATCGCCCTATAGGGCGATCGACAACAATTGCATCGGAATTGGAACGCTGGTTTCATTTACCGGCAGCGCATTCACGAAAACAATTGTATGGGAGACTGCGGGCATTAAGCGGCGCAGTGCATTGAGGCAAGATTCTGCATCGCGGCGGCTGAAACGGGCGACTGTGATGCGCTGACAGTTGGGGAGATGGCGAATTAGATGCCAAGGCACAAGTCGATCGCGATAGGTCGATTCTTTTGGTATCATAGATTTGTTCTGCCCACTTTGGTGGGTGGTAAAGGAAAGGCGATCGCTCTAGATTTCTCAGGTCACGGGGCGATCGCTGCATCTGTATATATTAAAAGATATGAGCATAGCTGCTGTCAAGCATAAATGGGATTAATTCGGTTGCGAGTTCGAGAACTAGCTGAGGAAAAGGGTTGGACGCTGAAAGAAGTCTCTGACAGAACGGGTATTCCCTACAGCACGGTTAAAAAATACGCCCAAGCTCCCAAAATGGCAACTGTGGACTACACGGCTTTGCAGAAGCTTGCTGAAGTCTTCGATGTGATGGTGGAAGACTTGGTTGAGGTTTTGGAACGGTAAACTGATTTATCGGCGGGAAGATGGGGCTAATTAGGTTGCGGGTTCGAGAACTAGCCCAAGAGAAGGGTTGGACGTTGAAAGAAGTTTCC
Organism: Microcoleus sp. PH2017_12_PCY_D_A; assembly: GCF_020738565.1. Classification (NCBI taxonomy): domain Bacteria; kingdom Bacillati; phylum Cyanobacteriota; class Cyanophyceae; order Oscillatoriales; family Microcoleaceae; genus Microcoleus; species Microcoleus sp. PH2017_12_PCY_D_A. The sequence goes on from NZ_JAEQCI010000106.1 coordinate 3,541, forward strand.
GAGCGATCGGGTATTCCTTAAAGTACGGTTAGAAGCTACGCCCATTCTTCCAAGCTGGCAACGGTAGACTATACGGCTTTAAACAAAATGGCTCGGGTGTTTGATATTGCGATCGAGGATTTAGTTGAAATATTAGAACAGTAAACTGATTTTTAGCTGGGAACATGGGATTAATTCCGTTGCAAGTTAGATAAATTGCTAAAGAGAACTGTTCAATCTCCGATCCATCAACTAGATTCATATTGTTTTATTGGGAATTAACACATTTTCCCTCAATTTAACCAAAACTTTTTGGGTTAACTATTTAGTTTTTAATTTTTCTCTGTCTCATTCAGCTTTTGGGCGACTAGCTTCCTCACTTATCTGAATATTTTCTGAAATTGGCATAGCATCTCTAGTCAATAGAGGTTGCATGATTTTTCAGTGCAGACTAGGATAATGCAATAATGCGCGAATAGCTTCCAGTAGCACTTACGCACCATACCCAGGTGTAAGTCAACCACCGGGATTGCCCCTCATTTCACCCTATATGTAGGGGCTGTGCGTAAGTTTTGTTCAAGGAGACATTTAATGAATCGTAATAATTGGCGACTACCTGTAACTAAGCTGCGGTTTTTACTTTTTGTGCTGTTGGTGATGGGCATATTTTTTAGATTTGTCAATATCGATCGCAAATTCTACTGGTTTGACGAAACTTACACTTCCTTGCGAGTGTCTGGCTACTCAGGGAAATCTGTTCAGGAGCAAGTATTCAATGGGCCAGCAGTCACTAGCCAAGATTTACTGAAATATCAGAGCATTAATAATAAAAATAACGAAATCGATACTATTAAGGGTTTAGCAGCAGAAGAAGGTCAACTGCCACCACTCTATTTTCTGATAGCGCGATTTTGGGCTAAATTGTTTGGAACTAGCGTTACAGCCATGAGAAGCTTGCCTGCTGCGATCAGTTTACTACAGTTTCCCTGCATTTATTGGCTCTGCCTGGAATTGTTTGAGTCTCCGATGGTGGGATGGGTAGCAATGGCATTGATATCGGTTTCGCCCATCCACTTGCTGTACGCTCAGGAAGCACGGCCCTATTCTTTGTTGACTGTGTTAACTTTGCTATCCAGTGCGGTTTTTCTGCGGGCTATGCGACTTAAAACTAACTTGCAATGGGGAATTTATACAGCAATTACAGTAGTAAGTGTTTACACTCATTTTTATGCTTTACTTGTTTTGATAGCACATGGAATCTATCTACTTATCATTGAAAAACTGCGATTGAGTAAAACCATTTTTTATTATGCTATCGCCTTTGCAGTCACGCTAATCGCAGGCTCGCTCTGGTATTTAACCATCATTTATTGCCGACCGCTGTACGCTAATGCAAGCCTACTGCAACCAGAACCTCGAATATCATTGATATCTTTAATGACAAGGTGGATCGGGAATAGTAGCCGAATTTTTTTTGATGTAAATATTGATGCGATGAGCTCATTCAAAAAGATGCTGCCTGTGATTCCTGTGATTGTATTTTTATTACTTTTAGTGGCATATTCGATTTATTTTCTCTGCCGCCACACTTCCCAACCGATTTACGCTTTCATCTTGGCTTTGATTATTTTTACATCCGTGCCTCTGATGATGGGAGATTTAATTTTAGGTGGACGGCGACTCTCAGGCTACGCTCGATATCTAATTCCTACTTATCTGGGTTTGCAGTTGGCTGTGGCTTATTTGCTGACTGGAAAAATTACTTTTTCTGAGGTTAATACCTGGCGGCAGAAGTTGTGGCAGTTGGTTGCAATAGGAGTGTTTTCGGCTGGGGTGCTGTCTTGCACCCTGAGTTCTCAAGCAGAAGTTTGGTGGAATAAAGGTCTGGATCAAGGCAAATTCACTATTCCTATAGCGCGCATCGTAAATCAAGCTAATTCTCCGCTGTTGATTACTGATACTCCGATTGGTGAACTCATTCCTTTGAGCCGTCGGCTCGATCCGAAAGTTAAAATTCTGTGGGGAGATCAACTTAAGCTCGGTCAGCTTGCTAAAAATTACAGCAATTTGTTTGCCTTTCTTCCTAGTAAGGAACTCAAAGAGATGCTTGAAAAAGAATACAAATATAAGTTAAGGCCTGTTTTTCTTAATTCAGAGGTGACTTACGATACGCGGCTTTGGGAACTTATTGATAAGTGAGTGGCTATAGCGCGTCTAGGTGCAGTAATCTCAAATGCTGACTTTTTGCGTGGGAATTCTCAGGGTATGACAACTGTGGATTATGCAAGTTTGGATAAGATGGCTCGTGGGTTTGAATGTGCGGTTATCGACAATTTAGTTGAGATATTGGAACAATAAACTGATTTGTCGATCGCACATCTTGCACTTATTTCAACAGTCCGTCGGGGGTTTAAACCCCCGTCTCAAAGCTAAAGTCGTCTAAAGACGACTGAAAAAGGCGATCAATTAATCTCTGTTTCAATCCTTTCTTTAGTCCACTTAAGTGGACTTTCGCTATGAGGCAGGGATTTAAATCCCTGCCGGAATCTGGCAACAAATGCAAGATATCAGTTCGATCGCACTAAACTTCGATCGCCAATTCCGATGCAATTAGCACGGTATTTTCATCCAACACAGACACTGCATTCACGAACACAATTGTATGCGGGACTGCGGGCATTAAGCGGCGCAGTGCATTTAGGTAAGATTCGGCATCGCGGCGGCGGGCGAAACGGGCGACTGTTAACCGCTGACACTTGGGGAGGTGGCGAATTAGATGCCAAGGTTGAAGTCGATCGCGATATGTCGGTTGTTTTGGTATCATAGGAGTATCCTTCCCACTTTTGTGGGTGGTGAATGAAAGGCGATCGCTCTTGATTTATCAGGTCGGAGGGCGATCGCTTGTCTATGATTTACATTCAACACGAATACTCGTGTGTTGTCAAGAGGTAATGGGACGAATTAGACTGCGAGTTCGAGAATTTGCTCAAGAGAAGGGTTGGAATATGACAGAAGTATCCAAAAGAACAGGTATTCCCTATACCACGATCATTACCTATGCTAATTCTCCAGGTATGGCAACTGTAGACTACACGGCTTTGGATAAGATGGCCCGTGCGTTCGATATTGCGATCGAAGATTTAGTTGAGATTTTGGAATATTAAACTGATTTATCAGCGGAAAAATGGGGTTAATTCGGTTGCGAGTTCGAGAATTAGCGGAAGAGAAGGGTTGGACGTTAAAAGAAGTTTCGGAGCGATCGGGAATTCCTTACAGCACGGTTAGAAGTTATGCCCATTCTCCCAAGTTGGCAACTGTAGATTATACGGCTCTGAACAAAATGGCTCGCGTGTTTGATATTGCGATCGAAGATTTGGTTGAGATTTTGGAAAATTAGGTGCGATCGGGCTTTTTGAAAGCAAACTTATATCTGTGCTAGTCGCGATCGCTGTTAGCTTATTCTATAGCCTAATTTTTGGATTAAGCTATAATACAGCAAGTTGTTGATAGCTGCCTCGCCCTATGAACGAAGAACGTCAAAATGCTTATCAAAACCTGATCGATCGACTACTGAGGTGTGCCAGTGGCGAGGAATCACAGATTTTGAAGGCCAACCTGGATCTGGTTGATGTTGGGTTGGTGGCGGAGATAGTAAAGGTAGCAGAGGATTTGGAAGAGAGGGGCGATCGTAACACTGCTGATTTTTTAATCGATATTGCTCGTGAACTGGCTGAAGCACTAGGATTGTCATCACCAAGCTCCCAACTAACATTCCTTTCACAAGTATTGCAAGCAACCCAAGACAGTGACGGCAATCGACAAGTTGTCTACCCTTTGCTACAATCAAATCTAGATAAACTGGATGATAATTTTGCTGAACTTTTGCGAAGTTGGGCAACTGCTAGGATGTCGGAAGTAGAGCCAGGACAAGCACAATTCATCGCAGCAGTTATTGGCAATTTTAGCAACTTAATTCGGGAATTTCCACAAGGCAAGCGAGCGATCAATCTGGAAATTTCTATTACAGGCTATAAATTTGTTGCCACAGTATTTACCTGCGAAGCCTTCCCTCAAGAATGGGCCACCAGCCAAAACAATTTAGGTACTGCCTACTTTGACCGTATCCGGGGGAAGAAGACAGAGAATTTGGAAGTAGCTATTAGTTATTACAAAGCTGCATTACAAGAATACACGCGCGAAGCTTTTCCCCAAGAATGGGCAACGATCCAAAATGGTCTGGGCAATGTTTACGTTAAGCGCATAGAAGGAAAACGAGTAGATAATTTGGAAACAGGCATCCGCTATTACCAGGCGGCGCTGGAGATACGCACCCCCTCAGATTCTCCACAACAATGGGCTACAACTCAACATAATTTGGGTACTGCGTACAGGAACCGTATTCGTGGGGAGAGAGCAGAAAATTTGGAAGAGGCAATCCGCTGTTACAATGGTGCCTTGGAGGTACGCATCCGCCAAGTCTTCCCTCAACATTACAGAGCAGAGACTCAAATAAATTTGGGTGTTGCCTACTCAGAGCGCATCCGGGAAAAACGAGCAGAAAATTTGGAAGAGGCAATCGGCTGTTACGATGCTGCTTTGGAGGTACTCACCTACGAAGCTTTTCCCGAAAGATGGGCAACACTCCAAAACAATCTGGGTACTGTCTACTATGACCGTATTGAGGGGGAACGAGCAGAAAATTTGGAATCGGCAATCGGTTATTACAAAGCTGCTTTGCAAGTACGTACCCCTCAAGACTTTCCTGAAGAATGGGGAGATACCCAAAATAATTTAGGTATTTCCTACCATAACCGTATCCATGGAGAACGGTCAGAGAATATGGAAGCTGCCATCCATTGCTACTTAGCAGCTTTGAGGGTACGTACTCGCAAAGACTTACCCGAACAATGGGGAGACACTCTAAATAATCTCGGCAATGTCTACAAAAACCGCACTTGGGGGAAACCGACAAAGAACTTAAAAGTGGCAATTGGCTGTTTCTTGAGTGCCTTGGTTGTACGCAAACGCGAAACTTACCCCCAAGACTTTGCGATAACTCAATTCAACCTTGGTCTTGCTTATCAAAAATCCCAACAGTTTCCCAAAGCTTACAAGGCTTTAGACGCTGCTATTGAAACCGTAGAATCCCTGCGCGATGAGATCATCTCTGGCTCTGGAATAGAAGCAGATAAGAAAAAACTTGCTGAAAAATGGAACAACCTCTATCGAGGCATCGTAAAAGTTTCCATAGAGTTAGCTAAAGATGAGCCACGATACTACCAACAAGCCATAAAATACGCTGAACGCAGCAAAACCCGCAATCTGGTAGAACTTATCCTCAACCGCGATCTAAAAACTATCTTTCCCCCAGATGTTGTTACTCAACTAGAACAACTCCGAGACGAAATAGCCAGCGGTCAATACCAACTCCAAACAGCCACAGCCGATAACCCAACTGCCCTAGCGCAATATCTCCAGCAGTTGCGACAGCAGCGTAATGAATTGCAAGACCGCTACCTGCCCATTGGTTATGGCTTCAAATTTGACCAATTCCAAGCAACCCTAGATGACCACACCGCGATTATCCAGTGGTACATCACCAGTGCAGGCTTCGAGACTTTTATCATCACCCGTCATAGCCTCCAAAAGCTTATCTTGTCCACCCCATCTGATGACATGAACGCCTTGATAGAGTGGGCTAACGAGTATCTGGACGCATATGGTCGGAAAATAAAAAGCCAGTTCATAAATAGTCTCGCCTCTCGCCTCAGTTGTCTCGCTGAAATTCTGCATCTGGAAGACATTCTCAAGCTAGTGTCAGAAACTTGCGATCGCCTCATCCTGATTCCCCATCGCTACCTGCATTTATTTCCCCTCCATGCAATGCCTTTAGCTAACGGTGATTTTCTTTGCGATCGCTTCCCCAACGGTGTAGGCTATGCCCCTAGTTGCCAAATGCTGCAACTGGCACATAAAAGAGAGCAGCACCGAAACGACTTCAGCCACCTACTTGCTATCCAAAACCCGACCAGAACCGATCTTTCGGTTTTGACTGGCACCGAAATTCAACTCGAAAAGATTTGCCAACACTTTGACTCAGACCATAGCATCGTTCTCCGTGAAAAAGAAGCAACAGAAGCAGCCCTCATTACTGAACTGGTGCGTTTTCCTCACTGTCTCCACTTCTGCTGTCACGGTTTCTTTGATTTTGGATCGCCCCTGAAATCGGCTTTGCGCTTAGCAGAGTCGGAAGGCAAGTTATGTGCAGATGCCGACCTAACATTAGGCAAAATTTTTGAAAAACTGAACCTAGATCAATGTCGCCTAGTCACCTTTTCTGCTTGTCAAACTGGCATTACAGACCCCACCAGTATCAGTGATGAGTACGTTGGCTTGATTAGCGCTTTTTTGTATGCAGGCAGTCCTAGCGTTGTTAGCACACTCTGGAGCGTGGAGCAGACTGCCACCAATTTGTTTATGATCGAATTTTATAACAACCTCAAACAGCTTGTGCCACTAAAGCCAGGAAGTGTTGCCATTTCCCTGAACAAAACCCAAAAATGGCTGCGAACACTTACGGGTGAAGAGTTGAGAAAAATTGTAGAAAGCCCAGAATTTCAACGTCATTTGGATGACGAGAACAATAAGTTATTCAAAGAGTCGTTAGATAGAGCAAAGCTCAAACCATATCCCTTTGAAAAACCTTATTACTGGGCTGCTTTCGTAGCAACGGGACTTTAAAGTGAGGAATTTGGAGACTGACAGAATTTTTCCATGCCTTCTTCTTTAATGTAGGCGGCAAATGGAACTGCTATGATTGCTGCTATTCCTGGAGGACAACCCAGACTCCCTGCTACACAATCTGTTAAAGGAGGTATTAGTGCAGGCAAGTAGTTTTCTCTCAAGTTCTGGTATTTGGGCTGACAGATAAAATCCCGACATTCCTGAAGCATCGCGTCAAACCAATCAGAGAGTCCGAAGTCAGCGATTCCTTCGATGTCATTCCGAATCGCTATTGCTTTGGCAGCTTCTGCTAACTTACCACCATACTCTTTCTCGATTACGTCAAGAGCAGCTAGGGCATCTAGATTACCTGCCAATTCAGAGCGATACTGAGAAATTTGCTCTGAGGTAATAATTTTTTCAGAAGTCATAGGGTTATTTTCTTTTTGTGTAACTGTAGTTAGGAGATGATTCTTGCCATTCTTTTCTGCTCTCTCCTCTATCATCTGCTTGAACAATTCAAATTGCGATCGCTCTTCGTCTTTAGTTTTTGGAGGATGAAACCATATCGCTTCGGAGTCGGGAGTACGGCGACGGTAGAGGACATCCAAAGCTTCTAAATCCTCCCGATGCGCCAAGGCATAAGCCTTGAGTTCTTGATTAGTCATTTTTTCAAATTTCGGTTGCATCTAAAAACCTCCAGTCGCCATTAGGGGATACGATAATTTGCAGTTCCTCGCCTGCAAATATAAAGACTACTCCGGTGCGATCGCTAAAACGGAATAGTTGGATGTCTCGGTAGCAGTTAGACAACATCTGGCAGACGCGCAGACAGGCTTGGGCTTGTTCGTCAGTGGGATTAATCGTTCGTTCCTCAATTCTGCCACAAACTCTAAAATATAATATAACTCTGGCTGTTTCGCTGCTAATTCCAATAATAGGGGCGGGCACGCACCATCCACCGCCCCTACAAGATTACGCTGGAACAAGCGTCCCGCCTCTGCATTTCTGCGTTTCCCTACTTCATCTCGTACCCAAACAAATTCGGATCGACTTCTCCCAAATTCAAATCTGCCAAACCGTACTCCGCCCAACGCCGCTGAACCATCGCCGCCACATCCGGATCGGACTCCAAAGGTTCCCCCCATTCGTGCTCGGTTTCCGGCGGCATCTTCGTAGTAGCATCAATCCCCATTCTGCCGCCCAAACCCAGCTTTTCGCTGGCAAAATCTAAGGTGTCAAAGGGCGTATTCGGCAGAATAAATACGTCTCGAACTGGGTCAACTTTAGAACTAATTGCCCAGACTACTTGACGCGGGTCGCGAATGTTGATACTTTTATCGACAACAATCACAAACTTGGTATAAGTAAACTGCGGCAATGCACTCCAAAATGCTAACGCAGCCCTGCGCGCTTGACCGGGATAAGCTTTATCAATGGAAATAATTGCTGCTTTGTAACTCAGCGCTTCCATTGGTAGGAAGAAATCGACTATTTCTGATACTTGCTGCCGCAAAATTGGGGTGTAAATGCGGTTAAGCGCGATCGCCATCATAGCCTCTTCTTTCGGCGGCCGCCCGCTAAATGTGGTTAAATAAATCGGGTCTTTGCGGTGCGTCATGCAGTTAAACCGAACCAGCGGCGAATCTTCCACACCGCCGTAATAACCCATGTGGTCGCCAAACGGCCCGTCGGGTAACACTTCCCCCGGCGTAATCGTTCCTTCTAACACGATTTCCGAGTCCGCCGGTACTTCCAAATCTACTGTTTTGCACTTCGCTAAACTTACGCCGGAACCGCCGTAAAGTCCCGCAAATAACCATTCTGACAAATCTACAGGAATCGGTGTTGCTGCGGCGAGAATGATTAGCGGATCGACTCCCAGGGCGATCGCAACTTCCAACTTTTTACCAGCCTGCGCCGCTTTCCGCAAGTGCCGCGCGCCGCCCCGGACAGATAACCAGTGTACAGTCATCGTGTTTTTTGACTGCAACTGCAACCGATAAACCCCCACATTCGGCGTACCGGTTTCGCAATCCTTGGTAATTACCAAACCGAGGGTGATAATTTTGCCCGCATCTCCCGGATAGGGGCGAATCATCGGGATTTTGTTCAAATCGACGCCTTCTCCCTCAAATACCACTTGCTGACAAGCTGGGAAGAAGTCGCGGCCTGGTTTGGCTTTCACTACGTCGAACAGGACTTTGCCGAATTCTATGGCCTGGGAAATCTTTTTCGGCGGTTTGGGCTGTTGTAGCATACCTAATTTTTTGCCGAGTTCTTCAAGTTCGATCGGCTTTTCCATGTTCATCGCCCAGCAAACCCGTTCTTCCGTGCCCAACAAATTAACCGCCACGGGGAATTCTGCCCCTTTGACGTTCTCAAACAGCAATCCGGGGCCGCCTTTGACTAGCATTTGATTGGAAATTTCGGCAATTTCTAAGTCGGAATCGACTAAAGCGCTGATCCGGCGCAGTTGTCCTCTGTCTTCTAGCAGTTTGAGGAAGCCTCGCAAGTCTCTAGCCATTTTTTTTAAGATTTGTTAACGGTCTTTATTTATTATGATGGCCGTCGGGCTGTTTGCGATCGAGTCGCAAATGCGCGGAAAGCCTGAAACGTAGACGGCGGTTGAAACCCGCCTTACAAAAACGAAGAATCGGAACAAGCGAGGGTGTAAAGAAAATAAGGTAATTTTTACCGCCCATTCTTCAAGCCGCACCAGAAGGGTTTTGTTTGTATAGACGCGAATTCTATTCGCCCGGTCTTCTTGAAACTCGAAATGTCAAATTCTTGGAGTCGCGATCTGCTGTTTTGCAACTGACATGGAACTGCTGGGTACATCTAAGGTTAAGAAAAAAATCAGGATTATCTAGGGGCACACCTCTAAAAAAGCTTCGCTAATGTTACTTTTCAATCTAATATTAACCACAGATTAAGGAAATATTATTGTTATTGCTCCCATTTTTTCATCATAAAAACTTTAACCTAATTTTAATCATAATTTAAAGCAAGCTTATTATTTTAGCTGTTTTTACTGGGGGATTTCAGTCTATCCTAGGTCGTAGATTTGTAAAGTCTGCTATCAATAAATTGAGGACGAGGAGTTATGGTTTTCTTCACTAAAAGCTGGCGGCGCGGCTTTATAGTTACGCTAGCGGTAGCAGCATTTTCGCTAAGTTTGATTACTTCCGCTGTAGCTGCGGTAACATTAAACGGTTCGGGAGCCACTTTTCCTAAACCTTTGTACGATCGCTATTTCTCTCAGATGAGAAGTGCAAATCAAATTACTGTAAACTACGAAGGCACAGGCTCCGGCGCTGGTATCAAAGCATTAATTGCAGGTACTGTGGATTTCGCAGGTAGCGACGCGCTGATGACTTCTGCACAAATCTCTCAGGTAAAGCGCGGCGTCATAGCAATTCCGACAGCCGGCGGCGCGGTTGCAGTTGTCTACAACTTGCCCGGAGTTAACAATGTCAGGCTGAGTGCCGATGCGATGAAAGGCATTTTTGAAGGCAAAATTACTCGCTGGAATGATGCGAAAATAGCAGGGATTGCCGGACAAGCTAAAAATTTGCCAAATACTGCAATTCGAGTAGTTGTGCGGGCAGATAGCAGCGGTACTAGCTTTATTTTTAGCAACCACTTGCAAGCGATTGGCAGCAGCATCAAGGGTGCCGCTCAACCGAGTTGGCCCGGTGGCCCTCTCAGCGGTCAAGGAAACCCCGGCGTAGCTGGTTTGGTGAGACAAACACCGGGTGCAATTGGCTACGTTCAGGATACTTTTGCTCGCCAAAACAAGCTGCAAACAGCGTTTATTCAAAATAAAGCTGGCAGATTTGTAGATGCTAACTTGGCAGAAGCTGAAAAAGCTTTAGCAGGGGAAACATACCCCGCCGACTTCCGCTTGGTTGAAGGAAATCCTAATGATGGATATCCGATTGTTGGCTTGACTTGGCTGTTAATCTACAAAGAGTATCCTGCTGCGAAAGCAGATGCTGTTAAAAAGATGGTTAATTGGGTGATGACTACAGGCCAAGGTTTGAACAAACAATTAGAGTTTACCTCCATTCCGCAAGCAACAGCTCAAAGGGTGATTCAAACAGTGAATCAGAGTGTGGTTGCTAGAGGTTAATTAAAATATTTTCAGGGAGTTATGAGTTAATGTGAGGCGCATCTATCTAAATTTTACATTTCTCTCGCTCCTATTTAGATCCTCGATCCCCCCTAACCCCCCTTAAAAAGGGGGGAACCGGAGCATTCTCTTTCGTCCCCCTTCTTAAGGGGGATGCGAGGGGGATCGAGGCTTCGATTTTCCAGCAAAGATTTCGCTGTTTGCGCCATAACTTGGGTATGACCAATTCTTCAAAGAAACCGAAAAAATTAACTCGGAAGCCGGCAGCAATCACCACCCACGTAGACTTGACTGATACGAAGGGTGAAGGTTTGTGGCTGGAGTCTGGATTTACAGGATTTGTATGGGCTTTTGCTATAGCGACGGCGGGCACGCTCTTCTGGATGAGCGAGATAATTTTTAAGGATGCTTGGCCGGCGATTAGCAAGTTTGGACTGGATTTTTTGTGGAATCCCAAATGGGATATCGGCGAGTTGCAGTTTGGGGCTCTGCCGTTTATTTACGGTACGGTAGTTAGTTCTGCGATCGCCATTATCATAGCAATTCCTCTAGGACTTTCAGTCGCGATCGTTACCAGCGAGAACTTTTTGCCGGCTTGGGTGCGATCGCCCTTGGGATTCATGGTTGAATTAATATCAGCTATTCCCAGCGTCATCGTTGGCTTGTGGGGAATCTTCGTCTTAATTCCCTTTCTGCTGCCTTTACAGCAGTCGCTGTTCAACAATTTTAGCTGGTTTCCCCTATTCAGCAGCGAACCATTTGGGCCGGGAATGCTACCCGCAGGCATACTTTTATCGATTATGATTTTGCCAACAGTAGCCGCCATCAGCCGCGATGTCTTGCTGTCGGTTCCCGTAGATTTGCGAAGTGCTTCCATGTCCCTCGGCGCCACCCGCTGGGAAACGATATTTAAGCTCTTATTGCCAGCAGCAAGTTCGGGAATTATCGGAGCAACTATCTTAGCTTTGGGACGCGCTTTAGGCGAAACAATGGCAGTCACAATGGTAATCGGCAACTCGATTCAAATCAACCAATCTATATTAGCTCCCGGCTACTCAATTCCCGCTGTTTTAGCAAGTCAATTTCGGGAAGCTCAAGAAGAACTGCACGTCGGCTCTTTAATGTATTTAGCCCTAATTCTATTTGTGATTACCCTATTGGTGAACGCAATTGCAGTATTGCTAGTTCAGCTAATCGGCGTCAAGAAAGCTAAGAATTAAGCGGATAAATCGGCAGGCTCAATCGAAAATCCCAAATCTAAAATCTAAAATTGCATGACTCAAGCACAAAAATCAAACAGTATTCTGGATGCAGAAATCAACAATCCCCTGTCGCTGAGCAGAAACTTTTTCAGCCGGGGAATGACCGTTATTGCATTCTCCCTTACAGGTCTGGCTCTGCTGCCTTTGTTCGCTATTTTGTACAAAATATTGGGCGAAGGACTGACACATTTAAGCTGGGAAGTGCTAGTATCTCTGCCCGCACCCGTCGGAGTCGAAGACCAGCCCAACGGCTTTGCAAATGCGATTCTCGGTACAGCTTTAATGGTGGGAATTGCCACATCATTGAGCGTGCCAATCGGCGTGATGACGGGAATATTTCTGTCAGAGTTTGGCAGAGAAAATAAAGCCATAGCAAATACTATCCGCTTTATCACTGTCATTCTGAGTAGCGTTCCCTCGATTGTTGTCGGCGTGTTTGCTTACGCTTTAATTGTTGTGACAACTAAGTCATTCTCAGGATTGGCCGGCGGTTTCGCTCTCGGCATTATCATGCTGCCGGTAGTAGCGCTGACAACAGAACAAGCATTAAAATTAGTGCCTGCTTCCTACCGCCTCGCTTCTGCTGGTTTGGGTGGCGGACGCTTTCAAACAATGTTTCGGATTGTTCTTCCCTCAGCACTTCCAACTATTACCACAGGCATTTTACTCGCAGCTTCCCGCGCCGCCGGCGAAACTGCACCGCTAATTGTAACTGCCTTGTCCAGCCAATTTTGGCCTCCTTTAGTTGAGAAATTGGGCGAGATAGTTCAGTCTCCCGTCGGTTCAGAAACTATCACCAAAATCCAAGAAATTCCCGAGACACTGCTAACTCCGACTCCTTCTATGTCAGTATTAATATACAGTTACGCCAGCTCTCCTTACAAGGAGCAGAACGAATTGGCGTGGACTGCGGCTTCTGTCCTTTTGGGTATGGTTTTGCTTACTAGCTTGGCCTCCCGCGCCGTCACTCGCAAACGCTTGCAAGATAGGTAAATTGCTTGAGAAGGAAGTTCGGCAACGAGCAATGTACGGGAGTTAACGGATTTAACGGATTTCATGGATTGATATTAGACAATATTGCATTAATTATTCTCTATCCTATCTTGAAATGTATCTGCCTTTATCTGTGTTTATCTGCCTTAAGTCTGCGGTTTCTGTATCAATACATCCGTGACTTTGGAAATGAGTGCATAGCTAGCAAGTCTAACGAAAGCAGGCTATCAGGTAATATTTTGCATCTACTAAAATCCTACTACTTACACTAGAAAAACTGCAAATAATGAAATCCAAAAGTAACTTAAAAGCTGAAAAATATAGCGACCAATTTGTAGAAGATTCAACCCCTGAAATCGACCCCAATGCTATGCCAGCATTGCGGGTTCAGGACTTGAGCTTTTACTACGGCACTCACAAAGTTCTCGAAAATCTCTCGATGAATATCCCTCACCCGCAAGTGACGGCGATTATCGGCCCTTCAGGTTGCGGTAAATCAACTTTTTTGAAGGCTCTCAACCGCATCGGCGAATTGGAGGGAAAAGTTCAAATCAAAGGCAGGGTTGAGTTTTTTGGACAGGATATTTACAGTCCTAAGGTAAATATTAATAGTTTGCGCCGCCAAATTGGCATGGTGTTTCAAAGACCGAATCCTTTTGGGCTGAGCATTTATGATAATATTGCTTACGGCGTGCGTATTTTTGGTCGCAAAAGCAAAGCAGAGTTAGACGAAATTGTGGAATCTGCGCTGAAAAGTGCGGCGCTTTGGGATGAGGTGAAAGATAATTTGAAGAAGTCGGCCCAGGGAATTTCGGGCGGACAGCAACAGCGACTTTGTATTGCTCGCGCTTTGGCTGTTAAGCCGAAGATTTTGCTGATGGATGAGCCTTGTTCTGCTCTCGATCCGATTTCTACGATGAAGATTGAGGAGTTGTTTCAGACTTTGCGGGAACAGTTAACTGTGGTGATTGTAACGCACAATATGCAGCAGGCGGCTCGGGTTTCTGATTATACGGCTTTCTTTAATACTGATGAAAGTCGTATCGGCCGCTTGGTGGAATTTGGGCCGACAAGCCGGATTTTTACTTCTGCAAGCAATTCGAGTACGAGGGATTACATTCAAGGTCGTTTTGGTTGATACTCTAGTTCTGGAAGTGTCCCTAAGAAAGAAACCGGGTTTTTGCCTAACTTGAGGGTTTTTAGCCATTATTTGGGTAAAAAACCCGGTTTATCGGCAGTCGTGGGTAAGTATTGAACAATCTGCAAACAGCCACAATTAATGTTATTTAAGCGATCGCTCTCTCCGCTACTCCAACAGTAACTAATGGCAACTTTGTCAAGCAATTAAGTTACCGCTACAAACCCCTTTGCTTGTTGGACAACCAAACTTTAGCGCCACGCGCGACATTTGCCACATTGCGGATCGCGGGCATATAGTCGTACCAAGAGCTCGCATTGATATCGCTGCGAGAGCTGCGCTGCCAGCCTAAATTAGGTTCTGCAATCAGCGTCGGGATATCTGGGTTTTGGGCGCGGAAGGTGGAATAGGCACCGTCTACGTGCATGGGCCCGCCATCGGGATGTCCGGCGGGACGCTGTTGCAGTTGTTCTAGAAAAGCTATGAGCCGATCGAGAATTTGTCCGTTTACACCATAGAAATGGGTGGTTTGAATCACCAGAGTGTAGGGTTCTAGGTGCACTGCTTCTTCGGGCGATCGCCCATTCGGATCTACCTTGGGTAAATTACGATCCGTCAAATAATGCCCCAAGTAGACCATCCCCCAATCTTGGCTTTGCAATTGTTCGGTTAACGCCGATTGCTGAGCGATTAGGGTTTTAGAAATTGCTAAATCATCTTCCATCACCAAAACGTTTGACAAGTTTTGCTGTCTGGCGTGTTTCAAAATGCTCAGGTGGCTCAGGAAGCAGCCGCACGCTCCCACACTAGGGAATTCACCCGCCGTCTCAGGACGAATTGCGGGGAAAATCTCAACATGATTCGGCGCAAAGGAAATTCCTACATTGGTAAGCTCTCGGGTAATATCGCGGCGGCGATCCTGGCGATCGGGCAAATTCACCACATAAGTCCGTTCAAAAAATTCCGTCAGTTTCATAAATTATGATTCTGTTAACCGTTACTATGATGTCGGACATCTTTACATATCCTAAACGCTAAGTACAAAATATCTTGTTCACCACAAGCGATCAACGGTGATTTCCTACATGATTCCCAAGTAAAATCACCACGACAATGCTGGAATGATGAGCTATTTTATACCAAAAATCAGGACGTTTAAAAGTTTTGCAGCCACCCAATTTGTTCGCAAGGCTTACAGATAACTATTAAGTTTGGTAACGAGCTATCCAGAAAGAAACCCGGTTTCCGAACCCCGCAGGAAAGTCCTGAACAATAAGCAGGATGGTGTCTCCAGCCAC
>NZ_JAEQCI010000107.1:0-18585 GCF_020738565.1 Microcoleus sp. PH2017_12_PCY_D_A
GTCAAAGATAGACTACAACAAGAGTGCGCTCTCAGAGGATGGAGATTTGTAGAGCAAGACGAATCCTACACCTCAAAAGCTAGCTTCTTGGATCGAGACATACTGCCAGTGAAAGTTGGTGAAAAACCCGACAATTGGCAACCGTCTGGTAAAAGAATTAAACGAGGTTTATACCGTTCTGCTCAGAAATCAATTCTGAATGCAGATGTTAACGGTGCGGCAAACATCATTAGGAAATCAAAAGTAGCCATAGACTCAATTATTGAGCGAGTGGGTAGCGGGTTACTGACTAACCCTTTAAGAATTAAACTTTGGGCGGATTCATCCCCCAAAGTTTGTCCTTAAGAATCCCCGCGTCTTCAGACCGGGGAGTGTCAATAATCAATTTTAGGCCAGATTTGTGGCAACAAGCTGATACTAATCACTTCTTAAAGTTAATCGGGATCGTCTTTGATAAGGAGCCAAAATAATGCCCAGTGCAGTACCAATTATTATAGTTGAGCCAACGCCAACGCCAACGCCGGAGACAACGCCAACGCCGACGACACCAACACCGACGACGCCGACACCGACGACGCCGACACCGACGACGCCGACACCGACGACGCCAAGGCCTTCCGACGACACATTTGGCGGCATAGACGACACATTGGGCGGAGGCAATACCGCACCCTCAATCATCGGGGGCGTAATCCGGGGAACAGAAACCAACGACTCGTTAGTTGGCAGTCCAGGGCCGGACGTGATTTCCGGGCTGCAAGGCAACGACAACCTGCAAGGATCGGTCGGCGACGATTTATTATTTGGCAACGATGATGAGGACGTATTGTTTGGCGGCCCCGGCAACGACGTGCTCGACGGCGGTTCAGGACTCGATACCCTGTACGGAGGCAAAGGCAGCGACTCCCTCGACGGGGGAAATAACCCCGATTTGTTGTACGGCAATGACGGCAACGATACGGTAATTGGAGGCGAAGGCAAAGATACGACTTACGGCGGCAAAGGCAGCGACAGCTTGCGCGGTGGGTTGGGCGACGACAGCTTTTTGGGCGATCGCGGCGATGACGTTCTCTGGGGCGATCAAGGTAATGACTCGCTCTTCGGTGGCGAAGGCGAAGACTTGCTATTTGGCAACGAAGGAGGCGACTGGCTCTACGGCAATGGTGGCGCGGATACCATTTTTGCAGGTGACGGCGACGACATCGTGTTCGGCGGTGCTGGGGACGACATCGTGGACGGTGGTGCTGGCAACGATATTCTTTGGGGCGAAGCAGGCAAAGACATAGTAGCAGGAGGCGAAGGCAGAGATGTCTTCGTTATCGGTACCTTCAGCACCCCCGGTGGCAGCAGCAGCAACGGCACTAACCCAGCATTTCTCACCACAGGCGGCCCGGATATCGCCGATGCTGATATTTTCACAGACTTTCGCCAAGGTGAAGATGCGATCGGGCTGAGCGGCGACCTCAAGTTTGAAGATTTGGTAATCTTCCAAAGCACCGACAGCAAAGCCGGCAGCACCATTATTCGCAACGGCGTCAGCGGCGACTTTTTAGCAGTATTGCCCGGAGTAGACAGCAGAACCTTGGGACGCAGCTCATTTGTAATTGCCCCCATAGTTCCAGGCAGCGCCACCCCACTACCAGCTCCGACGCCGACTCCGAGTCCGACGCCGACTCCCACACCGACGGCAAGTCCGACTCCCACACCAACTCCGACACCGAGTCCGACTCCCACACCCACAGACACTCCGACTCCCACAGACACTCCGACGCCGAGTCCGAGGCCAATCTTCCCCACGCCGACGGCAAGTCCGAGTCCAACGCCGACGCCGACAGGAAGCCCGACACCGACAGGAAGTCCGACGCCGACAGGAAGTCCGAGTCCGACACCTGTCAATCAGCTTCCAGTCGCAGTTAACGACAACTTCACCACGGTTTCAGGTCAAGGTCTCAGTTTCAATGTTTTGTTGAACGACACCGATGCGGACAAGAACCCTCTGACTGTTACGACTTTTACCCCAACAGCCAAAGGAACTCTGACTCCCTTGGGCGGCGGCGACTTCCAATACACCCCAAATGCTGGCTTCTCTGGTTCTGACAGCTTCAGCTACTCGATCTCAGACGGCAACCGCGGCACTGCTCAGGCAACAGTAACTATCAACGTCAGCAACCCCCCACAGCTAGTTATTAACGATGGTGTGGTGGTTGCCAAAAGTGCTCCGACTCAGACAATCACCGCCGCCGATTTGTTGGTGACAGATCCCGACAACCCTCCATCGGAAATTGTTTACACGATTACTAAAGCCCCCGACGCTACCAGAGGTTTTGTGCAAAGGGGCACCACATTTCTCAACGTGGGCGGCAAATTTAGCCAAGACGATGTCAACAACAACATTGTCAAATACAACTTGTTAGCAGGAGGTGGCAGCGACAGTTTCACGTTTACAGCCTCCGACGGGTCTTCAAAGATCGGGCCGGCATCCTTCAGCATTACGGTGGTAGATAATATTGTCGATCGCACCGCACTTCCTGCCAGCAGCTTTACAGGCAGCAACATCAGCGACTACATCATCGGCGGGGCAGGCAACGATACCATCTCAGGCGGTGCCGGGGACGACATCATCGACGGCAGGGGCGGCGACGACTTTGCATTCGGTGATGCAGGCAATGACTCGCTGCTGGGTTCGATCGGCAACGACAACCTCGACGGCGGACTGGGCAACGACACCATCAATGGCGAAGATGGCATAGATTCGCTAGTTGGCGGACTGGGCAACGATTTGATGTTCGGCGGCAATGACAATGACATCATCTCGGGCGGTGACAACGGCGACACCATTGACGGCGGCGCTGGGAATGATTCGATATTGGGAGAAGCCGGCGAGGACTCGATACTTGGAGGCAGCGGCACCGACACATTATTGGGTGGAATTGGCGACGACTCGATCGAGGGCGGTGCCGGCGACGACATCCTCGATGGCAGCATCGGCAGAGACTTGCTCGATGGCGGTATCAATAACGATTCGATCTCCGGCGGCGATAGCGAAGACACCATTTTAGGTGGAGAAGGCAGCGACACCGGACTCGGAGGTGCGGGCAACGACTACATATTAGGCGAGGGCGGCGGCGACTCCCTGTTGGGCGAAGCGGGCGACGACACTGTAGACGGCGGCGCCGGTAGCGACTGTCTCAGCGGCGCCTTCGGCAACGACTTGGTATTGGGTGGCGATGACAATGACTCGCTTTCCGGCGGTGCGGGCAATGATATTTTGGGCGGCGGGAACGGTTCTGACTTGCTCACCGGCGATGCTGGTAATGATTTCTTCTACTACGAAACTCCGAGTGAAGGTGTAGATATCATTACTGACTTTAATGCTAATGGCACCGGCACCGACAGATTCTTGTTCAGGTCGTCAAATTTCGCAGGTTTAACCAACTCGGGAACTACTAACGATTTCACCAGTTTTATCGTCAGGAATATCGGCAGTGGCGGCGACAACATCAGCAAGCAAGAAGTGATTTTGTTTGAATCTAAATTTGACAACGCTCAAGCAATCAATGCAGTGTTGAAGAATCAAAACGGTTCGAGCAAAACTGGAGCTTTCTTCGTGTACCTGAACAATACTTTTAACCAGTATGTTCTTGGCTTTGACCCGAATGTGGCAGACGACAGTCTCCCAGCTTTCGATTTGGCAGTGTTGAATTCTATTCCTACAGTGCCGGGAGCTCTTAGCACCGTCATTACTGCCTCTGACTTTAAGTTTATCTAGTCGTTTTTGAGTAGCGTCGCAAGGAGTCCGAAAAATGCCCAGTGCAGTACCAGTAATTATTATACCGGAGACCACTCCTACGCCGTCGCCGGGGACAACTCCGTCGATGACGGGGACTTCTCCGTCGATGACGGGGACAACTCCGTCGATGACGGGGACTTCTCCGTCGATGACGGGGACAACTCCGTCGATGACGGGGACAACTCCGTCGATGGCGGGGACAACTCCGACGATGACGGGGACAACTCCGACGATGATGGGGACAACTCCGACGATGATGGGGACAGGCCCGGGGATTTCGATCGTACCGGTGCCTCGACCAACTCCGACTGTACCCACGCCTCCCCCACAGCCGCTGTTTGTCGATGGTGTAGTTGTCGCCAATGACGGGAATAACTATTTAATCGGCAGCTTGTTCAACGACACGATTTCCGGGCGCGACGGGGACGACACGATTCTGGGTCGGGACGGGGACGATATCATCAGGGGCGAAGACGGTAACGATTCTCTCAATGGTGGCGCTGGTAAAGATATCGTTGAAGGCGGACGCAGTAATGACACCGTGCGGGGCGGCAAAGGCGATGACTTGGTTTCTGGCGAACTGGGCAACGATGCAGCTTTTGGCGATCAGGGCAATGATGTTGTCTTGGGATTGGAAGGCAACGATACGCTGTACGGCGGTAAAGGCAATGACTGTCTGCGCGGAGGTGCGGAAGATGACCTGATTTTTGGCGACAAGGGTAGTGACACTGTTTTTGGCGACACGGGCAATGACTGCCTGATCGGCGCTGCGGGCAATGATATTCTTTTGGGCGCAGACGGCGGGGATGTCATCAGCGGCGGTGTTGGTAACGATACTGGTGAGGGTGGCGAGGGCGATGACTTGCTATTTGGAGGAGATGGCAATGATTTTCTCTCTGGGGATGCTGGGGATGATATTCTGACGGGCGATCGCGGGTCTGATACTCTGACAGGAGGCGAGGGTTCGGATATCTTTGTTCTCGGTAGGGTTGGTACGTCAGTTTCTAGTAGCGGGTTTCTGACTACTGGCGGCCGCGAGATCGGTGATGCTGATTTAATCAGAGATTTTAAGGTCGGAGATTCGATCGGTCTGGCTGGAGGTTTGAACTTTACACAGTTAAACATCTTCCAGGGTCAAGGCTCGAATTCTAGCAACACGATTATTCAGGACAAGCAAACTGGCGAATTTTTGGCGGTGTTGCTTGATGTGCGACCTAGTTCGCTAGATGAATCTAGGTTCACCACGGGTCGAATACCGCGCGTACAAGATAATCCCTTCACCATTCAGGGGACAAGTGTTTCTCCGACACCGACGGGGACAAATGCTTCTCCGACACCGACGGGGACAAGTGTTTCTCCGACACCGACGGGGACAAGTGCTTCTCCGACACCGACGGGGACAAGTGCTTCTCCGACACCCGCAACGGGGACAAAACCTGTTACGACACCGCCACCGACGGGGACAACTGCTTCTCCAACTCCGGCGACGAGTCCAACTCCGGCGACAAGTCCAACTCCGGCAACGAGTCCAACTCCGGCAACGAGTCCAACTCCGGCGACAAGTCCAACTCCGGCAACGAGTCCAACTCCGGCAACGAGTCCAACTCCGGCAACGAGTCCAACTCCGGCAACAAGTCCAACTCCGGGGACAAGTCCGAGTCCGACTCCATCACCATCACCCGGGACAAATCCGAGTCCAACTCCGTCGCCGGGGACATTACCGACACAGGTTCCCAGCCCGACTCCATCACCGGGGACAACTCCGAGTCCGAGTCCTTCTATTGTCCCGACTCCAACTGCGACAACCCCAACTCCTCCACCTTTTGGCGGGGGGCCGGTGCCGCCCAGTTTTACATCTCCGACTCCTAACGAACTGCCGATCGTCGAAACTGGTAAAACGCTGACTGCTTTGCAGAATTCGCCTCTGTCTCTAAGTATTTCGCAGCCGACAGATCCAGAGGGGCAACCATTGTCGATCGGAGTAATCGGAGTTCCCAATCCGAATTTCGGTCAAGTAGTTGTCGGTACAACTCCGATCGCCCTGAACCAAAAACTGACTGTTCAGGAATTGCTAGGCCTGCAATTCCAACCAAAAACTGATGTAATCGGGTCAGCCGGTTCCTTCAGCTACAGCGTAGCGGACGATCAAGGTGGCACGGCGGCAGCCTCAGTTGCGATTAACATCAACTCTTTCAATACATCGTCAACCCTTCCGACAAGCCTGCCGCCGGTGCTTGGCGATGACGGTATCGTATTTACGAATACGAATAATTTGCTGCCGACGTTCATCGACGTACTGGCCAACGATTCCAGCCCACAAAAAGGGCCGCTCAGCATTATCAATGTCGGCACGCCAAAACTGGGCATAGCTGTGAATCTCGGCACTCAGGTGCAGTTTATCCCCGGCAACGTAGCGGGTACAACTACTTTCACCTACAGTGTCAGCGACGGATTCGGGACAATTCCGGGTACGGGTACGATCGCCGTTTCCATCTTGCCGGCTGATAGCGGGCCTAACAGGTTGGTTGGTGGCTCTTTGCCGGACAATTTCAACGGTTTTGCAGGGGCAGATACTGTTGACGGCCAAGGCGGCAACGATACGATGAATGGCGGCTTGGATAACGACGTACTCGTAGGCGGCCTGGGTGCAGATACCGTAACGGGCGGCGGCGGCAGCAATCAATTCCGCTATACCAGTCCTGCAGACGGCGGGCCGACATTTGATGCGGCTTCTTCGGCGGCCATCAATGCTGCGATCGCCGCGGGCGGATACGATGTGATTACTGATTTTACCGGTCTCGGTGTGCCGATCGCCGATCAATTTAACTTTGCCCCCGGATTCCCGAATCTCAATAGTGGCACCCTAGTTCTACTGAACGTGCAGACAACTGTTTCTGCAAATATTCTGGGAGGAAGTGCATTCTTGTTTGCCTACGATTCCGGTGGCAATACATACATCATTTATGACGGCAATGGCAACAACCTCGCCGGCAACGATTCTCGCATTTTGGCGAAGTTAAATGGTGTAACAGGAGTTTCTTCTCTTTCGGGATTTGACTTCACGTTTATCTAGGTTCGTAGTGAGGACTTTAGTCCGCATTTTTCCGAGGACTAAAGTCCGAACGATCAAACCGCAATCTAGGTTCGTAGTGAGGACTTTAGTCCGCATTTTTCCGAGGACTAAAGTCCGAACGATCAAACCGTTAAATCTGATTTTCATCAGAAAAAAGTCCCAATAAAGGGCCGAGAATCGCGCCAAAAACAAAACCACCGGCGTGGGCCCAGTAGGCAACTCCCCCGGATTCCATGCCCACACTTGCCGGCGCATTCAAGGAAGCCAAACCGCTCAATGCTTGCTGTGCAAACCAAAATCCTAGAAAGAAGAAAGCCGGAACTCTGACTGTAGTAATAAAAATGCCCAAAGGTAGTAGAGTAAGAACTTTGGCTTGGGGATATCTGAGAATGTATGCGCCCATCACGCCTGCGATCGCGCCGCTAGCACCCAGGGACGGAATGGCCGATGCTGAGGAAAAAAACCACTGAGTTAGTGATGCTAAAACGCCGCAAGTAAGGTAAAATATTAAAAATTTGACGTGTCCTAAACGGTCTTCTACGTTGTTGCCAAAAATCCACAAAAATAACATATTTCCGGCTATGTGGAGAAAGCCTGCGTGCAGGAATTGGGAGCTAATTAGCGTCGTCCATTCGGGAAATGGCGAAACTGGCAGAGACACCCGGCACATATTGCTTAACTGGCAAGGAACTACCGCCCAAGAGTAGAAAAATTGCGTTAGTTGGCGATCGTCGGACAAACTGAGTTCGTACAAAAATACTAATACGTTTGCAGCAATCAGCCCGAAGGTGACGTAGGGAGTGATACTGGTGGGATTGTCATCGCGTAGGGGAACCACAGCTTTTTTTTCCTCAACATCAAAATATTGGGAACACGATAACGCATTTATACCCACGGTGTCTCCTATCTAGAGGAAGAGGGAAGAAGTCATTAGTCATTAGTCATTAGTCATTAGTCATTAGTCATCTTGCCCCCCGAGCAAAGCAGAAGGGTAGTCATTAGTCATATTATGTCCGGTCGATTACCATTAATATGGTAGGGATCCCCTCACCAACCATACTCGCCAATAATTGACAATCTCAAAAACCCGCCCCGGCCGAGCGAGGTATCGCAGTCAATCGACTGGACTTGATATCATTCATCACAAGGAAGAGGGGCTTGGCTGCTGTTGCGTTCATCTTTGCCAAGAGAAAGTGTTTGTAGTGAGGGCTTTTATGCGGACTAAAGTCCTCACTACAAACCTGCTTTTATGCGGACTAAAGTCCTTACTACAAACCTTTATTTTTGTGGTTGTTTGAGGGTGCTTGATATTTTATGCTGCTATTTCTATGAAAACTCCTACACTTTCTACGGCCATGATACTCACGGCGCACAAAGCATAAATTCCCGTTCCTACCGCGATTTGTACTGTGTCTGCATTGATGATTTTGATGAGCTTCCAGCTATCGCCATTCTTTTGATAAAGCGTCCAAGAACGGATGTTTTTATCGGCGGGATTTTTCCACTGCAAAACATTGCTATTCCCCACTTTTTGTACTACGACTGATACTGGAGGGGCCGGCGGCTTTCCATTTTGCCAAGGCATGGCGGGAACGAGTGCGGGTTGCGTGTATGTAGTGGATTTGAAATTATCGTAAATTTGCTGGCGGTTTTCGCTAAATGCTTTCATGCTGAAGAAAACGTTGCCTAAAGCTAAGCTGTCTTTTGAGTTGCGCGTAATCTCAATTTGATTGTTTATTTCCTGCACAGTCCACTTATTGCCGTCAAGCTTTCCTAGGTTATTTCCTACGTAAATATGTCGGTTTTGGGGGTTATTTTCTAGCCACCATTGCAGTAACATTGGATAGCTTTGAGCTGTTTGATCGATGCGCCAGTAAAGTTGAGGATTTAGATAATCTACCCAACCTGATTCTAACCATTTTTTGGCGTCGGCATAGAGTGTTTCGTAGGCGTCTAAACCGCGACTTTGCGGTGGTTGTCCGGGCCGATAAATCCCGAAGGGACTGATGCCGAATTTTACGTTCGGTTTGACTGTTTTAATTCCTTGTCCGAGTCTTCTAACTAATTTGTTGACATTTTCGCGCCGCCAGTCTCCTAAACTCATTTGTCCGCCTCGGGAGACATAACTATTGTAAATCTTGCTGTCGGGAAATTCTTTGCCGTCAATGGGATAGGGATAGAAATAATCGTCGAAGTGAACGCCGTCTATATCGTAGCGCTTTACTACGTCTAAAATTACGTTGTAAGTCTTTTCTAAAACTAAATCAATTCCCGGATCCATCCACAAGTCGTCGCCCCACGGATAAACGCATTCGGGATTGGTAACTGAGAGGTGCGGGCGGACGTTGGGAGGGGTTTGAGTGGAAACTTTGGCGCGGTACGGATTGAACCAAGCGTGAACTTCGATGTTGCGTTTGTGGCTTTCTGTAACTGCAAATGTTAAAGGGTCATAGTAAGGTTGGGGTGGCTTTCCTTGAGTTCCTGTCAGCCATGCACTCCAAGGTTCTAATTCTGAGGCGTAAAGGGCGTCGCCCGCAGCTCGAATTTGGAGGATAATTGCATTGAAATTCATTTCTTGCAGCCTGTCCAGGATTTTCAGGAGTTCGGCTTTTTGCTGTTCTGTTGAGAGTTTGTTGCTGAATGGCCAGTCAATATTCCATACGGATGTTATCCAAACTCCGCGAAATTCTCGCTGGTGGTTGACGTAAACTTGCGGCCTGGGAACTTTGCTGAGAACTATAATATATTGATTGTATATTTGTGGTGCTCTTTTGAGATATACTAATGCTTGATAAACCCAGGCGGCGACATCGGCTCGGGTGGCGTTTCCGGCGGGATTTAATAGGTTTAAATTGGGGGCGTTGACGACTATTTCGGATTGGGTGGCTATGACGATCGCCTTTTTGGCATAATTAGGAATTTCTGTACTGTCTTGGTAGATGTTTGATAGAACCAGATTGCTTGTCGGTGCAGCATTTGACCCAAATATGCCGCTGACTAAGGCAACTAATGCTTCGGCTCTGGTAATCTTATTTTCGGGTTTGAACAGGTTGTCGGGATAGCCGGAGATAAATCCTCTTTTATATGCTATTTCAATGGCGGCGGCGGCCCAGTGGTTGGCGCTCACGTCGATAAAGCGAATGTAGGGCCGTTTGTCGGGTACGGGAAAGGCTTTGCTGACTATGGCTGCGAATTGGGCGCGGGTGAGGTTGCTGTTGGGGCGAAAAGTGCGATCGGGAAAACCGCTGATTACGGCCCGTTCTACTAAGCCGTCAATGAATATTTTTGCCCAATGATTTTGAATGTCTGAAAAGCGATTTGTGCTAGAAACCATAGTGATAAGAAGGAAGAAGGAAGAAGGAAGAAAAGCTTATGTTTTAGTGTTAACAAGTAGGGTGTGCAGTGCGCACCGAAACCTAAAGGTGCGCACTGCGCACCCTACAAGAGGCTTTGCGCAAGAGACCAAGTAGGGTGCGCACTGCGCACGGAGACCAAGTAGGGTGCGCACTGCGCACCCTACAAGAGGCTTTGCACAAGAGACCAAGTAGGGTGCGCACTGCGCACGGAGACCAAGTAGGGTGCGCACGGAGACCTAAAGGTGCGCAGTGCGCACCCTACAAGAGGCTTTGCGCAAGAGACCAAGTAGGGTGCGCACTGCGCACGGAGACCAAGTAGGGTGCGCACTGCGCACCCTACTACAAGAGGGTTTGCACAAGTTCTGATTAAAATCCAGAGCAGGTTATAACAAACTTGCATTTTCGTACAGAAGCCGGATGATGTTGATGATTTTTTGTCCGTATAAAGGGTCAGAATTCCAGCGGCCTGCAAGTTCGTTGACGGTGGGGGCGACGCCACGTTTGACAAAGCGAAAACGCACGTTTTCTTTAACTAAAGGTTGGTTGATTGGTTCGGTGCTGGCGTAAGCTTTTAGGTGCTGAATTTGCGCTCTAATTCCTGTTCTGGCATCGGGAAAGGAAATGCCGGAATTTGTGGGGCTGACGATTCCCATGTCAGCAAAGTTGAATTGTTCTGGTTTGACTGCACCGCCAAAGTTGAGATAGTTTGTTTCTAAACACATTTGGCAAAAAGCTACGTCGTGATTGACGCCTTCTGCGGCTGCTTCTTGGACGTAAATTTGAGGTAGGTTGGGAAATATTACCAGGGCTTTGCTGTTTGTTTTGGTGAGAAATACTGTGATTTGTTGGGCGGTAGTTAAACCGCGTCCCATGATTTTTCCTACGCCGGAGAGGATATCGCGGCGCGATCGCAGGGATACTGATGTGGTGGCTTGATCCCAAGTTACGGAAATTTCGCGATCGCGCAAATCGACAGCCCGCACGAATACTACTCCATTGTAAGTGATTCGGCGATCGGCTGTTTCTGGTTTAACATTGAGAGCGTCTAGAACTTCGGAAGGAACAAAGGCATTTCCGTTGACCAAAATTCCTTTGTCTTCGTGCGGCGCACCGTTGATTTGGATATTAATTAAAGGATAAACTATAGGTTTTGGTGTCGGTGTCGGTGTCGGTGTCGGTGTCGGTGTCGGTGTCGGTGTCGGTGTCGGTAAGGGTTTTAAAGGAGTATTGTTTAACCAAGCTTCAAGTCCGTCAGCGAGTCCGAGGGCGACATCACGGCGGCGATTTTGAAATACCTTCAAATCGTCAGGGCTGGTTATAAAACCGAGTTCAATTAAAATCGAAGGAATGTTGATGCGGCGACAAAATCCGAGGCTGCCAACACCTGCTTCAGTATCTGGTTTAGCGCCGCGATTCGGTACTTCGGGACACCGACGTAAATAGCCGTTTAACAGCAAATCTGCATCAGCTTTTCGCGTGGGGTTGCTACCAATATAAAACGCGCTAGCACCCCGAACTTGAGGGCTAGAAAAAGCATCGGCGTGCATTTCTACTGCTACATCTCCCGGCTGGCAGCGGTTGTTGATCCAAGCGATAGTTTCTACTAAACTTAGAGTATCGGGCACAGAGAAAGTTGTTAGGCCTCGCTTCTGCAATTCGGCTACTACTAAATCCCGAGTTAGGATCATTTCCTGTGCTTCGGTGGTGCCAAAGGCGATCGCCCCGGAATCGCGCACGCTGCCTTCAAACCCGCCGTGTCCGGCTGAAACAAAAATAGAACCCATTAAATAAAACTCTCCACCTTGCAGTTACTCGATGTCGGCTTTTTAAGCTTGGGTTTTATTTTACCGCAAAGGCGTATATTTTATAATTGCATAAAAAATTTGTAGTTGCGCTCTGAGTGGGGGTTTTAACCCCCCAGCACAACTACAAACTTATTTATCCGCGTGAAGATTACATTTTTACAGCGGGGCTAGTCGAAGGTTTTGGCGCTTTAATTTCTTGGGAAACTGCGCGGGCGCGGAAGAGTTTAGCCACGACTTGCTCGCACTTGGACAAATCTGCTTCTATCTCTGTAAAGATGTCTGTTGATACCGGATCTGTGAACTTCGCTCGCAGGTTGTTGATATCGACAACACCTGTTTGCAAATCGCCGAGGGTGCTCCGCAGCAAGAAGGTTTCATCTGTTCCTTGCACCGAGGCTTTTAATTTGGCGTATTTGTCAGCAATTTGGGCGGGAATTGAGGGTTTTTCGCCGAAATCATTGAGGCGGTTTTCGAGAGCGAGGATGTGATGCTGTTTATTTTGGATCATTTCCGCCAGGAGCGATCGCAAATCGCTATCTCCGGTTTTTTCCGCATAATTCTGAAACGCTTCGCAAGCATAACGTTCACCTGCGAGGGCGGTATTCAAACCTTTAACAATGTCTGCTTGTGTCGAGCCACCCCAACCATTAGCTAGTTTCCACCATTCTGCACTGGCGTCGGTTTCTTCTGGCAAACCAACTGCTTTACCGCCGTAACCGAGGCGCGCCAGAATAGCGGTGGTAAATATTGCTAAATCTCCCGGCTGGCGGGAAGTAATTAAGTTGCCGTCAACTACTAAAGGTTCGTTGATGTAGTTAGCTCCGGCATTGATCGTGTCTGTTTTAATTGCCAAGAAACCCGTCGCATTTTTGCCTTTGAGCGCGTCGGCTTCAATCAAAACTTGCGGGCCGTGACAAACAGCAGCGACTATTTTTCCTTGTTCCATCGCTTCTTTGACAAACCGCACTGTATTGGGATTTGTCCGCATCATATCGGGAGCCATACCGCCGGGAATTATCACTGCATCGAATTCTTCTGCTAATGATTCAGTGGTAGTTCCATCCGCTTGCTGGGCGACTTTTCCTTGTTTCCCTGCATACTTTTCGTTAGTGCGCGAACCGAGGACAACTACGTCAAATCCTGCTTGTTTTAAGGCGTTGTAAGGAACCAGAAATTCGGAATCTTCAACTCCATTTTCGATGAGTATGGCAACTCGTTTGCTTTTGGCTCCGTTATCTGCTGTCATAATCAGTTTCCCTTAAGCTAGCATTTTCTCTAAATTTAATTCTTTTGTTGGTGTTTTCGCGTCTGGCTAAGGTTATAAATTGATTGGCGGGAAGATGTGCGAGGTGAGTCTTTGGAGGTAGGCTTTTGTGTATTAGCCGCACGCTACAATTTTGACAAGATTGCAAAAGTCCTATCAGATCGTGTCCGGTGGATTCACCACAATAAGATTGGTTTGTAGTGCGGACTTCAGTCCGCAGCATTATGCGGACTGAAGTCCGCACTACGAACCGTTTTTGCTATGGTAATCGGTCGGAGATGATATCAATCAAATTATAGTATCAATGGACGTAAGAAGCGCCGTTAATGTCGATCGTTGTTCCGGTAGCGTGCTGCGCCAAACCCGATGCTAGAAAGGCGATAACGTTGGCGACATCTTGAGGAGGGGCGATTTTGCCGATCGGGATATCGCGCACAATCTGTGCTTCGCCGCACTCCTGGATAAACTGATTAGACATTTCTGTACTGACAAATCCCGGCGCAACAGTAAAAGCCAAAATATTATCAGCAGCAAACCCTCTAGCAATGCTGCGAGTCAGAGCAACAATAGCACCTTTTGATGCAGCGTAGTGGAGATAATTCGGGTCATCGCCGCGAAAAGCAGCGCGACTTGCTATATTAATAATTGTACCGCCACTGCGAGTTTTGAAATGCAGAATTGCTTCCCGGCACAAGTCAGCAACGGCAACTAAATTAACTTGTAGAGTTTGCTGCCAAGCCGACGACCAAATATCGAAATCGTCCTCGATACCCGCTGACTGCATAATTCCAGCATTATTAACTATAATATCAATATGACCGCGCCATTTTACAGCATCTTGCCACAAAAGAGAGGCGGCGTTTGGTGACATCAAATCGGCTGCTAATAAATAACAGCGATCGCCCCCGACACTTGCTGCTACCGCTTCAGCTTCAGTTTGACTGCTGCTGTAATGCAAAATCACCTGGGCCCCAGCATTAACCAGAGTCCGCACCGTCGTTGCACCAATCCCTTTCGAGCCACCAGTTACTAAAATCACCTTTCCAGTTAAATCAATCATTTTCCCATCTCTATCATTTCTCTTTCTCTGCGCCCTCTGCGCTCTCTGCGGTTAACAAAAAAAATAAATCTCGCCCACCAACGAAATAAAATTGCTATATGATAATTTTACAGGATAAAGTGTTCTATTAGAAATAGACCGGAAAATTTGCCATGAAAGCAGTTGCGTTGGATCGCTACGGTTCCGCCGAGGAATTGCAGTACCGAGAATTGTCAAAGCCGATCGCCAAATCCAACGAATTGCTAGTCAGAGTTCGCGCTAGCAGCGTCAATCCCGTAGACTGGAAAATCCGGCAAGGACACCTGCAACTACTCACAGGATTTAACTTTCCTCGAATTGTCGGTTCAGACATCTCGGGAGTTGTCGTAGAAATCGGGCGGGAAGTCACCAAATTTCAACCGGGAGACGAAGTTTATACCTTCTTAAATCCCCTCGCGGGCGGTGCTTGTGCCGAATACGCTGTGGTGCCAGAATCGAGTGCCGCCTTTAAACCAAAAAACATCACCCATGCAGAAGCAGCAGCAGTACCCATCGCAGGTTTAACTGCTTTGCAAGCGCTCAGGGATTTGGGTGAAATTAAAGCAGGATACAAAGTATTGATTAACGGCGCTTCCGGCGGAGTCGGGATTTTTGCGGTGCAAGTTGCTAAAGCAATGAATGCGGAAGTAACGGGAGTTTGCAGCGCAAAGAATAGAGAATTTGTCAAGGGTTTGGGAGCCGATTATGTTCTGGATTATGCAGAAATTGATTTTACTCAACAGCGCGAAAAGTATGATATAATCTTGGATGCTGTCGGGACAAAAACATTTGCTGAATGCGAAAACGTGCTGCAACCGGAGGGAGTTTATATCTCGACTTTGCCGAGTTTAGACAACTTCCCACCGATGTTGACGAGCTGGTTTATTCCTGGTAAAAAAGCTAAATTCATTCTCGCCAATCCCAACCCAGCCGACTTGGGGATTTTGCGGGAGTTAATCGAATCTGATAAAGTTGACCCGATTGTCGATCGCACTTACAGCTTACCAGAAGTAGCAGCAGCCCACGCTTACAGCGAAACCGGCCGCGCTGTCGGCAAAATTGCGATCGGCATTGAAGAAGTCATTAGTCAGTAGTCATTAGTTAGTTGTTGGTTGTTATTTGTTGGTTGTTATTTGTTGGTTATAATAACCAAGGTCAATGCTTTTGGGCCCCATTCCCAATTTCCGATTCCCCATTACCGATTACCGATTCCCGATTCCCCATTACCAATTCCCGATTCCTTATGACTTCTCCCTCAGACTTGGAGACATCCGAACAAGATTCCGACAACAACCTCGAACCAGTTAGCGCGGAAAATAGCATTGCACCAGTCGCCGATGATTTGATGGCTGTCAACAACTTAGAAGGTGCAGAAGTTAGCCCGGAAAATATTGCACCAGTCGCTGATGATTCTATGGGTGTGAGTAACCTAGAAGGTGCAGAACTTAACCCAGAAAATAGCATTTCAACAATCGTTGATGAAGATTCTACGGATGTCAGTAACTTAGAAGACGAAGAAGTTAACTCGGAAAATATCATTGCACCAATCACGGAGGATTCTACGGATGTCAGTAACTTAGAAGACGAAGAAGTTAGCGCGGAAAATAGCATTGCACAAATCGCCGACAGTTTTCTGGGTTCCCGCAACCTAGAAAACGAATATTTAGACGAACTTCCCGACGAAGTTGAGATGTCTTTGTTCGACCATTTAGAAGAATTGCGACAGCGACTTTTCTACTCACTAATTGCAGTAGCAGTCGCCGTAGTTGGTTGCTTTTTAACCGTTAAGCCGATCGTACAATTGCTAGAAGTACCCGCCGGGCCCGTCAAGTTTCTGCAACTAGCTCCCGGCGAATATTTCTTTGTTTCGATCGAAGTCGCCGGATACAGCGGTTTGCTGCTCGCCACTCCGTTTATTTTTTACCAAATAGCCCTATTTGTGCTACCGGGCTTGACTCGAAAAGAGCGCAGGTTGCTCGGGCCAGTGTTTTTCGGTTCTAGTTTCCTATTTTTGGGCGGGCTGGTATTTGCTTACATCGCTTTGATTCCGGCGGCGCTGAACTTCTTTGTTACCTACGGGGCGGATGTTGTAGAGCAGTTGTGGTCGATCGACAAATACTTTAAATTTGTACTGCTGTTAATGTTCAGCACCGGTTTAGCTTTTCAAATCCCCATTGTCCAAGTATTGCTCGGCGTTTTGGGCATAGTTTCTTCTAAGAAAATGCTATCTGGCTGGCGTTATGTAGTCTTGGGTGCGGCTGTTTTGGGAGCGGTTTTAACGCCTTCTACTGACCCTTTGACGCAAAGTCTTTTGGGGGGTGCGGTGCTCGCTCTTTACTTTGGCGGCGTCGGTTTGGTGAAGCTTTTAGGGCGGTAAAAACTCGAAATTTTGTAGTTTTTGGGGTGAGCGGGTTGTAGCAAAAATATGGTCGATAGCTCAAAAACTAGAGCTATCCGCCCTTGCTTGTGTGAATTTTGAACTCTGAAATCTCGATTCGGAAAAATCTAGCGCCCACCAAAATATGTGCGCGTATTCAGCGGACTCAAACCAAGCGATCGCGAAAGTTGTATAGGCGATCGCCACAGCTTCAATACCGATATTCGGCGACCTAATAACAGAGTAAAAGCAATATCCCCACAAGGTAAAACAAGCAAGCAGCCCCAAAATGCCTGTAGAAACAGCAGTATCTAAAATCAAGTTGTGAGCTTTATAACTCGGTATTTTTTCAGTGCGAACCTGTCCGTTTAGGGCAATATAATCGTAAGAAAACTGACCTAGATTCACAATTTCAGGAGTGTTATTAGGATTGGTGACAAAAGGATAAGCGATGCCAAACCCGCCAAAACCCCAGCCAAATAGAGGCCGTTTTTGAATGCCCCGCACAGCAAGCTCCCACAGGGGATCTCGGCTGGACATTACTTGTGCGACAGATACCCGATTCCAGTCCAGCGGCCTTGTAAAAGTCATAGCACTAATTGCCAGCAATCCAATAAAAATAGCCGGGATTAATTGTTTGTAATATTGCCGTCCCAGCAAGTAAAATAATGCTATCATTAAAGATACAATTGCTGTTCGAGTGTTGGTAAATAGCAAAGCGGGGAGAATGAGAAATAAAGCGAGACTGGAAGTGCGATCGCTAATTAACTTCCACTTCCAACCAACCAAAGAAATAACTGCGGCGAGAGTCAATACTATAGCTGCGTGGCCGCGATGCGAGTAAAGTGCGATCGGCTGCTGTCCGCGAAAAATCGTACTAGCCAAAACATCATTCCCGACCAACTGACCGTTCGTTGCTGTATAATCAATTTGCCAGTTAATAACTTGTGGAAAAACGCTAACAGCTACAACCACAGCTCCAATCAGCAAACCCCGCATTTGACAGCGAAACAATTCTGGATGCAGTTTTAACAGCAGCCTGTTAGTGAGGCTAAAAATAGAAATTAACAGCCAGTACAGCCAGCCGTCTCCCATTTGGTCTTGTCCCCAAAAAGAACGCTCCGGGAAAGGACTTTGCAGGGTAGAAATCGCTCCCACAGTCAAAAAAAATCCCCACAAAACCAGGCAGATTTTCCACTGCCGGGAAAAAGTTAAAAGTTTCCTTTCTTCCCATAAAAATGATAAATTTGAAAGCACAATCAGCAAGACAACAAAAACTTTAGGCTGCGTCCAAATTTCGCCGCGGCTACCTCCCCAAGGGTTGATGAGAATGAGACTAAAAGCATATAGCAAAGTGTAAAGTTTTTTCATTTCACTGTCCGCTGTTCGCTGTTCGCTGTCAACTATCAACTGTCAACTATCAACTATCAACCATCCTGTCGCTTTTTCCGCAAAATATGCCGCATCGCAGCGAACCACAGCAGCATTCCATTAGCCGCCAAAATACTTCCCGGTTCCGGTACAGCTTCCGCATCAATTGGCCTGGGAATTTGTCGCAT
This sequence comes from Microcoleus sp. PH2017_12_PCY_D_A, assembly GCF_020738565.1. NCBI lineage: Bacteria > Bacillati > Cyanobacteriota > Cyanophyceae > Oscillatoriales > Microcoleaceae > Microcoleus > Microcoleus sp. PH2017_12_PCY_D_A. The sequence goes on from NZ_JAEQCI010000107.1 coordinate 18,303, forward strand.
CTTGAAACTTCCTTCCCTTTCCTGAAAAGCTAATTGAATGGGAAATGCTGTTTCTGCTGTCGGGCCAAATAACGAATCAATTCCAGTGATTCTAAACTTGTCTACTGGATAACCCAATAAAGAAACAAAGTCTAATTTATCTCCGGGGCTGAAATTACCGAGGATCGAATCTCCTACTGCAACGGTAAATTGTTGGTCATCACCCACAGGGAAATCGAGAATTTCAGTAAATAAAGTATCTTCCAGAGATTGGAATTCAAAGCCGTAAGTAGTTGGAGGGTCA